>QHVP01000166.1:3772-8558 GCA_003222295.1 Acidobacteriota bacterium
GGAACGGCTCCTCGATCCCCAGCTTCTTACGGTGCCGCATCGCCCGCCGCATGATCTTGCGCAGCACGTAGCCGCGGTCCTCATTGCCCGGCATCACGCCGTCGCCGATGAGGAAGGTCATCGCGCGCAGGTGATCCGCGACCACGCGCAGCGAGACGTCGCCCTCCGCGCTCGCCCCGTAGGACGTGCGCGCCCGTCGTGCCACCGCCTCGATGATCGGCTGGAAGAGGTCGGTGTCGTAGTTCGACCGCTTCCCCTGGACGACGGAGGTGATGCGCTCCAGGCCCATGCCGGTGTCCACGCAGGCGGCGGGGAGGGAACTCAGCCGGCCCGACGCGTCGCGGTCGTACTGCATGAACACGAGGTTCCAGACCTCGAGCCAGCGGTCGCATTCGCATTCGACGCCCAGGCACTCCCGTCCCGCCTCTACCTCCGCGCAGGGCAGGTCGTCGCCCTGGAAGAAATGGATCTCGGAGCACGGGCCGCAGGGCCCGGTCTCGCCCATGGCCCAGAAGTTCTCTTTCGCGCCGAGCTCCAGGATGCGGTCCGCGCTCATGTGCGTGAGCCAGAAGCCGTGCGCCTCGGCGTCGCGCGGCACGCCGCCTTCACCCTTGAAGATCGTGACCTTCAGGCGGTCCTTGGGGAGGCCGAGGTCGCGCGTGAGCAGCTCCCACGCGTAGGCGATGGCTTCCTTCTTGAAATAGTCCCCGAAGGAGAAGTTGCCCAGCATCTCGAAGAACGTGTGGTGCCGCGCGGTGCGGCCGACGTTCTCGAGGTCGTTGTGCTTGCCCCCCGCGCGGACGCACTTCTGGGAGGAAGCCGCGCGCTTGTAGTCGCGCTGCTCCTTGCCCAGGAACACGTCCTTGAACTGGTTCATCCCGGCGTTGGCGAAGAGCAGGGTGGGGTCGCTGTGCGGCACGAGCGACGAGCTCGGCACCACGCGGTGGCTCCGCTGCTCGAAATAGCGCAGGAAGGCGGACCGTATCTGGTCCCCCGTCATCGCTTTCTGCTTCTCACCGCGCACGGTCTGGACCTCGCTCACGACCTCATTTTCGCCTGGATTTCTCCCACCTCCAAGCCGCACTAAACTAGCGCGTCCATGTGGGCCACAGTGGGCAACGCCGCGGTGTCGACCCTGCTGGCCGCGGTGTCCGTCGTGGTGCTGCTGGACGCCTTGGGCGTCTTCCGGATGAGGGCGCACGTGGCGGCAGCTTCAGCACCGATCAGGAGGCGCCGATGGTGAACCGCCGGACGTTCGTCACGCAGTCGGCCCTGGCCGCGGGGGCCGCCGCGCTGGGGCGCACCGGCCTCGCCCAGGGGCCACCACCGGCCGTGCCGATCGGCATTCAGATCGGCGCCGTCTCTTTCGCCGACGAAGGCACCGAGAAGGTGCTCGACGGCCTGCGCGAGATGGCGGGCGTCAACACCCTGTTCGTCGCGACCTTTACCTACGGGCGCGGCATCGCCGGGCGCCAGCCCCGCGGCAGCGCGCTGCCCGACCACGGGAAGCAGGAATACGACGACGATTACCGTGGCGGCAACTTCGCCACCCCCCATCCGGAGCTGTACAAGAAGACGAGTATCGCGCCCGAGAAGGCACCCGACCACCCGGGCTACGACGTGCTGGCGGACGTGGTCCCGGCCGCGCACCGCCGGCGGATGAAGGTCATCGCCTGGTTCGAGGACGTCTTCCGCGCCGACGTGCCCGGTCTGGACAAGGCCCTCGAGGTCGACGTGCACGGCAAGGCGGGCCTCCGCGCCTGCCTGCGCAACCCGAACACGCGCGAGTTCTGGCTCGCCCTGGTCGAGGACCACCTGCGCTTCAATCCGGGCCTCGACGGTCTCATGTGGGGGAGCGAGCGCCAGGGGCCGCTCAACGACGCGCTGGGAGCGAGCCACGGCGCCGGCCCGCGCCCGAGCACCGCCGCCTGCTTCTGCCCGCACTGCCTGGAGGCGGCCCGGCGCGAGGGTATCGACGCGCGCGGCGGGGCTACCTGGCCCTGGAGAAGTGGATCGGGGGCATGACGGAAGGCCGCAAGCCGGTAGACGGCGCGTTCGTGACGTTCTGGCGGATCCTCGTCGACCAGCCTGAGGTGCTGGCCTGGGAGCGGCTCTGGAACGAGGGCCTCCGCGACACGTACCGGGCCATGTACGCGAGGGCCCGCGCGATCGCGCCCTCCACGCCCATCGGCTGGCACCTCTGGCACGTCAACTCGTTCGCGCCGTTCTACCGGGCGGAGCAGGACTATCAGGCCTTCGCCCCGTACTCGGACTACCTGAAGGTCGTCATGTACAACAACTGCGGCGGCCCCCGCCTGGCGCGCTACATCAAGAACGTGAGCTCCACGCTGTTCGCGGACTTCACCCCCGAGGAAACGCTGCAGCTCGTCTACCGCATCCAGCAGTACCCCCGGGAGAAGCCGCTCGACCGCATCGCCCAGGAGGGGCTCAGCGCCGATTACGTCCGCCGCGAGACGGCGCGCGCGGTCGCGGGAGCGCCTCCCGGCCTGAAGATCTGGCCCGGCATCGAGATCGACATCCCGACGGGCCCGGGGGAGAAGAAGACGCAGCCCGACGACGTCTACCAGGCGGTGAAGGCGACCTTCGAGGCGGGCGCGCACGGCATCATCCTGTCCCGCAAGTACTCGGAGATGCGGCTGGACAACCTGCGCGCGGCCGGCCGCGCGGTACGGGAGCTGAAGCTGGCCTGAGTCATTCCTCCGAGGGCTCGAGCCCCTCGAGCGCGTCCGACCAGCGCGGCCAGAGCGCGCGAAGCCGGTCGCTCACCAGGCCCGCGGGAAAACCGCGCCGGATGAGGAAAGCCCAGAGCTTGCGGAGGCGGTGCGCGGGCTCGTCGCGGTCCCGCGATTGCCAGAATCGACGCGCCAGATCATCGACGGTCTCGGCCTCCGGTACCTCGGCCAGCGCTTCCTGGAGGCCCGCCTCGGCGACCGCGCGCCGCACGCCCTTCTTGCGCAGCTCCATGCGCACGCGATTGCGTCCCACTCCCGAGTTCGCCATCCGCGAGCGGGCCAGACGTGCCGCGAAGCCGGCGTCGTCGAGGTAGCGCTCGCGCCGCAGGCGCCGGACTGTCTCCTCGATCGCGTCGTCCGCGAACCCGTCGCGCGCGAGGGCGCGCCGGATCTCGTGCTCGGAGTGGTCGCGCCGGGCGAGCCGGGCCAAGGCACGGCCGTAGGACGTGGGCGGGGCCGACGTGTTCTTGCGCACGCTGCCCGCGATTGTAACGGTCCGCCCGCCGCGCCCAGGCCCGCCGTCCTAGCATGGACGGAGGAAGGCGTACTCGCGAGCGTCTTTCGGGTGAGGTCCATATGGAGCACGAGAGAAAGACGCCGGACAGGCCGCCGAAACCCTGAGCGAAAACCGCTTCGTCGGACCTTGACCCCCCTGATCGGGCGCGGTAGCTTGCCCGCAAGTCATCACTGCCCGAGCGGGAGGTCCAGATGTCGATTGCCGCGATGCGGACGGCGCCGAGGTGCCGCGCGCTCACCATGGCCTTGGCCCTGCTGACCGGCGCCGGCCTCGCCGGGCCCGCCACCGCGCAGACGGTGACGGGAACGCTGCAGGGGCAGGTGCGGGACACGACGGAGGCCGCGCTCCCCGGCGCGACCGTATCCATCCGGAACGTAGACACGGGAATGGTCCGCGAGGTCACCACGAACGAGCGCGGGCTCTACAACGCACCGTTCCTCCCCCTCGGCCGCTATAGGCTCACGGCCACGATGTCGGGCTTCGGCCCCGTCGCGCGCGACCGCGTCGAGGTCCGGCTCAACGAGACCTTCGCCGTGGACTTCAGGCTCGACCCCACGACGAAGGAAGAGGTGACGGTGGTGGCGGAGCGGCCGCTCATCAACACCGTGACCTCGGACGTCAAGCAGGCGCTCACGGCGGAGCAGATCCTGGACCGTCCGACCGTGCAGAACCTGAACAACAACAACACGTTCCTCGCCCTGGCCGAGACGTTCGCCGGCTTCCAGGAGAACCCGACGTCCGGCCAGAACAACCCGACCGCCTCGTCGGGCTCTTCGATCAACTTCAACGGGACGGGCACCCGCGGCGCGACCTTCCAGATCGACGGCGTCAACAACGACGACGCCTCCGAGAACCAGAACCGCCAGGGCGTCAACCTGGCCACCATCCAGGAATTCCAGGTCATCTCCAACACGTTCTCGGCGGAGTTCGGCCGCGGCTACGGCGCCGTCGTGCTCGTGCAGACCAAATCGGGCACGAACCAGGTCAAGGGCGAGGTCTTCTACTACCGCCAGGACAGCCAGTGGAACGCGCTCCAATACGGCGCGCTGGTGAAGCCCGACAACCAGCGGCCGAGCTATGGCGGAGTAGTGGGGTTCCCCATCGTGAAGAACGAGCTCTTCGGATTCGCGAGCTTCGAGCACGGCCGGCGCTCCGGCCAGGGAACGTACGTGCGCGACATCTTCATCCCCGCCGACCTCTCGGGTCCCCGGCTCAGCCGCGGCAACGACACGCCTGGCAACCGCGCCTGGCAGGACGCGGTCCTGGCCCGCTTCGGAAGCCTCACGCCCAACGACCCGCGCAGCAACGCCCGCGACCGCGTGGTCGGCCGCTACCAGTACTCGCGGCAGCGCTTCGACAACGAGGACGTCATCCTCGGAGAGGCCACCCAGCAGAACAACCGGCAGGCCAACTTCGGCCTCACCTGGACGCACACGTTCTCGAGCCGGACGGTGGGCGAGCTGCGCTACGGCCTCGGCGTGCGCGACACGAACGTCAACATCAAGGCCGGCAACGA
>QHVP01000702.1 GCA_003222295.1 Acidobacteriota bacterium
CTGTGCCTCGGCCGCGGCCAAGCACGATTGCAAAGGCAAGAACGACTGCAAAGGCATGGGGGGCTGCAAGGCGGGCGACCACGCCTGCATGGGCAAGAACTCGTGCAAGGGGAAGGGCGGCTGCAAGGTTCCCGTCCCCGCCGGCCACGTGTCGGCGACGAGCAAGAAGGGCAAGATGTCCTGCAGCGGAAAGAGCGGCTGCAAGGGCGCCTGAGCATACGCGATCACGAGTCCCGTTCGCGGTTCCGGGATGGCGATGCTCTTCGTCTCTTGCGCCTTGGGTTGCATGCCCTCAGCGGAGGGTTCCTACACCCAGGACCAGTGGCCTGGAGTAGCTGACTCTGTCGCCAAACCTCCGGCCGAACTCGCTCGTGGCCGTACCGAGGAAGCGGCGACACCCTGGATCGCCCAGGGCGTGACGGCCGAAACGGCCGCTGGCG
The DNA here is from genome assembly GCA_003222295.1 of Acidobacteriota bacterium. Taxonomy (GTDB): domain Bacteria; phylum Acidobacteriota; class Vicinamibacteria; order Fen-336; family Fen-336; genus AA29. The sequence continues at coordinate 441 of QHVP01000702.1, forward strand.
CCCAATTCGCGGTCCGCCAGGTACTCGTCGACCGAACACTCATGAGCAAGCTCGGCCAACGAGACTCGCGCGGTGGTGAATCCGGCGTCGATGAGTGCGGTGCGCACGTTCTCGGGAGACGAGAAGCGGCTCTCCGACGGCACCACGAGATCGACGGTGCGCTGGGCCGTGTCGGCGCCCACGGCGCCTTCCAGGAGCTCTTTCCACGCGGCGGCATACGGATCGGAGGACGGTCCCCAGCTGGCCGTCGCGAAGGCGCCAGGCCTCGCCAGGACACGAACGACTTCTGCGAGACCGCTCTGGTAATCCGCCAGGTGCGAGAGGACGCAGTTGGCAGTCGCCACGTCGAAGCTGGCATCGCGAAACGGAAGCCGAGTCATGTCGCCCACTACGAGGCGAAGCTGAGGCACGCGATGCCTTGCCTTGCCGAGCATGCCGAAGGACAGGTCACAGCCCACGACGGCGCGCAGCGTCCGTATCTTGTCGGCCAGTGCCGAGGCGACGGCGCCCATCCCAGTGCCGAGATCGAGTAGCCGAGAGCCTTGTACGGGCGGCGCCGCCGCCAGCAGGTGGCGCGCGACCGTCTCGAAGCGAGGAGCCCAGATCCGCTCGTACGCTTCCGCAATCGTGTCGTAGGAGCGCCAGTCGGCCATGGCGGGGAAGGCTCCGTTAGACGGCGATCCTAGGCGCGGCCTTCCCGATGGGAACCGCGGTCCCCCACCAGCAGTACGTCCATGCTTTCGGAAACTTCGCGAGATACGCCGTCTCGATCCGTTCTGCCCGGAAGCCGCTCTGCTCGAGGAGAGACGGAACGTTGCGTGTGACGTGACAGCCTTCGAACAGCCACCGCGTCAGCGGCTCCGACCGTTCCTGCCACCGCCGTATTCGAGGCTCCGGCGACAGCCCATGCTCGAAGAAGATGAGCTTGCCGCCTGGTTTCAAGACTCGTTCGACACCGCGCAGGGCCTCCACGACACCGGGAATGGTGCAGAGCGTGAAGGTGCTCACGACGGTATCGACCGTATGGTCGTCCAACGGGATGCGTTCGCCCGGAAGACCCAGGAATTCGACGTCGAGGTCGGTCCGGCGCCTTTCCCGTTCCGCCAGTCGCACCATCTGCCGATTGGGTTCGAGCGCATAGATCTTGCTGACTTTCGCGGGATCGTAGTGAACGAAGTTGACGCCGGGCCCCACGCCGATCTCCAGGACCTTCCCCTCGGCCCACCGGACGATCCGCTGCCGAATCTCACGGATGGGCGGGGGATCGCCGAGCACTCTGACGATCTGCGGGTAGACGCGATCGCGATAGAAGGGCATTGCTTTCTGCACCCCCGCATCATTCTTCTTGACGAGCCATATTCAAGTGATCTATAGAATACTTGAATATGACCCATGACCGGCAATTCAAGGAGCGCCTCTATGGCCAGTTCGCGCGGCTGGGCAAGGCGCTCAGCAGCCCCCAGCGCCTCGAGCTCCTGGAGCTGCTCGCCCAGGGGGAGCGCACGGTCGACTCTCTCGCAAACGAGACCTCTCTCTCGGTCTCCAACGTGTCCCAGCACCTGAAGGCGTTGCGCGCGGCGTGTCTCGTCGAGAGCCGGAAGCAGGGGCTGTTCGTCTGGTATCGCTTGGCCGATCCGATCGTGTTCGAGCTGTCGCGAACCCTCCGCACGGTCGCCGAGCGCCGGCTCGCCGAGCTGGAGCGGATCGTGAGCGAGCAGTTCGGAGATCGCTCGGAAGCCGAGGCAGTGTCGATCAAGGAGTTGCGGCGGCGTGGCCGCTCCGGTGACGACGTCGTCCTCGACACCCGGCCGGCGGGGGAGTACGCCGCCGGCCACATCCCGGGGGCGCTCTCGATGCCGGTCGACGAACTCGAGAAGCGCCTCCAGGAGCTTCCGAAGAAAAAGGCATTCGTCGCTTACTGCCGCGGGCCCTACTGCATCTACGCAGATCGTGCGGTGGAGATCCTTCGCGCGAGCGGCCGCCGCGCGAGCCGGCTCCGCGAAGGATTCCCGGATTGGCGGGCGGCGGGCATGCCCGTCGAGAGTCAGTTGCCCGGCGTACGTCTTCGGCTGCGGAACGCTCGGCAAGTGCGCCGTCGTGGACGCGCAGGAGCGGGACCTCGAAGACTACATGCGTGAGCAATCCGATCGCGCCTGATCCCGGCGTGCGGCTCGGCCTCCGCGCCAACGTGGCGCAGTTCTCCCTCCTCGTCCTCGTCAACTCCTTCGTCGGGGCGATGGTCGGGATGGAGCGCAGCATCCTGTCTCCGCTGGCGGAGCGGGAATTCCATCTGGCTGCGCGCACCGCGATCCTGTCCTTCATCTGCGTCTTCGGCGTCACGAAGGCCCTCACGAACTACTTCGCGGGGAGGCTTTCCGACCGGTTCGGCCGCAAGAGCGTTCTCGTGTTGGGGTGGCTGGTCGCCATCCCGGTTCCGTTTCTTCTGATGTGGGCCCCGAGCTGGCCCTGGATCCTGTTCGCGAATGCGCTGCTCGGAGTGAGCCAAGGCCTCACCTGGTCGACGACCGTCATCATGAAGGTCGACCTGGCCGGGCCGAAGAGTCGGGGCCTCGCCATGGGCCTCAACGAGTTCTCGGGTTACCTTGCCGTGGCCGGGGCCGCTCTCCTGACGGGAGGTCTTGCTGCCCGCTATGGATTGCGGCCGGAGCCCTTCTATCCGGGGGTCGTCTTCGTGGCGGCCGGTCTGATCCTCTCCGCGTTCGTGGTCCGTGAGACGGCCGGCCATGCCGCACAGGAATTGAAGCTGCAGGGAAGGGAGGTCGAAGCCCCGACGCCGAAGGAAGTGTTCTGGAAGACGACTCTCGTCGACCGCAACCTGTCGAGCATCAGCCAGGCGGGCCTCGTGAACAACCTCAACGACGGGATGGCGTGGGGCCTCTTTCCGCTGCTCTTTGCCGCCGCGCACATGAAGCTTGGAGAAATCGGGCAGCTCGCCGCCCTCTACCCCGCCACCTGGGCCGTGGGGCAGCTCTTCACGGGACCGCTCTCGGACGGTGTCGGGCGGAAATGGCTGATCGCCGCGGGGATGTGGGTCCAGGCCGCGAGCATCGGCATCGTGGTGCTGTCCTCGGGGTTTTCAGGATTCGCGGTGGGTGCCACGTTGTTGGGAATCGGCACGGCGATGGTCTATCCCACGCTCCTGGCCGCGATCGGCGACGTGGCGCGGGCTTCGTGGCGAGGCTCTGCGATCGGCGTGTACCGGCTCTGGCGCGACCTCGGCTACGCGGTCGGCGCGCTTCTCGCGGGTGTTACCGCCGACGCGCTCGGCCTTTCGGCGGCGATGTGGCTGGTGGCCGCACTGACCTTCCTGTCTGGCCTGGTCACGGCGGTGCGAAAGAGTGAGACGGTCGAGTGGAGAGACACCGCCGCGCAGGCGCCGCATTCTCTTTCGGGACCCGCGAGATCCAGCGAGCAGGGCACGTGACCGAGCCCTCGATCTACCTCGACTACAACGCCACGACACCGGTCCTGGCCGAGGTCGTGGAAGCGATGCTCCCGTATCTGCGTGAGCACTTCGGCAATCCTTCGAGTGCCCACGGGCCCGGCCGCCGGGCCAGAGAGGGGATGGAGGTCGCTCGCGCCCATGTGGCGTCCCTCCTGGAGTGCGACACGAGCGAAATCGTGTTCACCTCCGGAGGGACGGA
>QHVP01000703.1 GCA_003222295.1 Acidobacteriota bacterium
CGAAGTCGTTCGTGTTCTGGCCGAAGCTCGGGCTGTTCATGAGGTTCACGGGGTTGTCATATTTGTCCTGGTTGAAGGCATTGATGACGTCCGCGCGCACCTGGAGCTGGCGCTGGCCCACGTAGAAGCGCTTGAGGAGGCTCAGGTCCGTCTGCCAGAAGGGGGCGCCGCGCTCGCTGTTGCGGGGCGCGTTGCCGTTGCCGAGCGCGTTGGCGAGGGGCAGGTTGTTGCTGCCCACCGGCGCCGTGTAGTAGCCGTTGTTCACGAAGGACTTGTGCTCCTTGTCCCACACGAACGTGCCGCTCGAGTTGATGTTGGGACGGTCGGAGCCGGTGTTGCCGTCGCCGTTGGAGTCGACGTTGGTGATGACCGTGAATGGCCGCCCGGACTGGAACTGCGTGACGCCGGAGACCTGCCAGCCGCCGAGGACCTGCCTGAGAACGCCGGACTTCGGACCCGGCAGCTCCCAGATGTAGTTGGTGATGAAGCGGTGCGTCCGGTCGAACTGCGACACGCTCCACTCCGACGCATAGTCGAAGTAGTCCTGCGGCCGCTGCGAGGAGCCGCGCGTCGTGCCGCCCTCACCGAGCGAGGCGTCGTTGTTGCTCATGAACCGGCTCAGGGTGTAGGACGCTCCGGCCTGGATGCCGTGCGAGAAGCGCTTGTTCACGGTGATGAAGCCCGCGTTGTAGGTGGAGCGCGCCTCGGTGTCGACGCCGTCCGGTCCCGCGTCCGACGGGATCCGAATGCGCGAGCCAAACTGCGGGAACAGGCGGCGCGCCTGGACGCCAGGTATGGCGGTGGCGTTTCCGGTTTGCCGCACGAGGGCAGCCTGCTCCGGCGTGACGACGCGGGCAGGGTTGAGGTCGATCTGGTTGATCCCGTGGAAGCCGCGGCTTCCCGTGTAACCGAGCTCCACGATGAAGTCGCCGATCTCCCGCTGGACGGAGAGGCTGTAGAACTGGGCCGACGGCGTCTGGGTGTCCTCGGGCGAATTGGTCCAGGAGGCCAGCGGATTGAAGATGGCCGTCGCCGTCGTCGGAAGGAGGCTCGGGTAGACGTTCTGGACGTTGTTCACGTCGGCCGTCACCACCCGGGGGAAATTGGAAGCATCCACCACCAGCAGGTTGTAGAAGAGCACGTCGTAGCCGATCCCCCAGCCGCCGCGGACGACGGTCTTGCCGTTGCCGAGGAGCGCGCCGCCCGAGCGCGGGGACCACGCGAAGCCCACGCGCGGGGCCCAGTTGTTCTTGTCCTTCTTCACCGGCGGGGGGACGAGCGCGCCGAGACTCTGCGCGTCGGTGGCCCCGAAGAACCCGAGCGGCACCGTGGACAGCTCGTAACGCAGTCCGAGGTTCAGGGTCAGGTCGGACCCGACGTGGAAGTCGTCCTGCACGAAGTAGGACGTCTGCCACTGCGTGGCTGTGAAGCTCGCCGTCTGCAGGGCCTGCTGGAACCGGAAGGCGTTGTTGTTCATGTAGTCCTGCAGGCTGTTGAACGTGAACACGCCCTTGGAGTTGAAGGCGGCGATGTTGTCCAGCTTGTTGTAGCGGATGTCCGCGCCGAGCTTCAGCGCGTGCTTGCCCTTCAGCCAGGTGACGGTGTCCGAGAACTGCCAGGAGTCGGAGACCCGGCCCTGGGGGAAGTTGCTGTCCCCGCCGATCTGGAACAGGCCCGAGATGGTCGCGGTCGGGCTCGTAGGATCGTTCTCGGGGAAGAGCAGGTCGCGCTTGACCAGCGAGAGCCGCGCCTCGTTGAGGACGTTCGAGCTGAAGGTGTGCGTCTCGCTCAGGGCGGCGTTGGTGTCCTTGAGGTTCTGGCCGCCGCAGTAGAGGTCCCCGAAGACGCAATTGCTGATCAGGTTGTTGTCTACGCGGCCGTTGTAGGAGTAGCGCGCGGTGAGGTTGTCGCCGGCCCCGATCTTGTAGTCGAGGCGGAAGAGCGGGCTCTTGTAGGTGCTGGGGTCGACGATGCCGACGTTGGTCTGGCCCGTCTCGATGGGCACGCCGTTGACCAGCGTCGTGGACACGTTCTGGAACTTGAGGTTCTGGCCATAGATGCCCTGCAGGAAGCTGATGCGCTGCAGGACGGCGGCACGGCTGGCCGCGGTCTGACCCGCTGGATGTCGTGCTGGTAGAGGGCGAAGAAGAACAGCTTGTCCTTGATGATCGGGCCCCCGATGTCCAGGCCGAACTGGTGGCGATGGTACTTGGGAGGCGTGGTGAGGCCGTTGGCCTTCTCGATGTTCGAGAGCGAGTAGAGCCCGCTGGTCGTGTAGTAATCCCACGCCTCACCGCGGATGCTGTTGGTGCCCGACTTCGTGATGAGGTTGATCTGGCCGCCGCTGTTGCGGCCGAACTCCGCACTGTAGGAGTTGGTCTGGACGTGGAACTCGGCCACCGCCTCCGGGACGATCTGCGAGGTCGCGATGGTGACGGAGATGTCGTTGTTGTCCGAGCCGTCGATCATGTAGTTGTTGTTGCGCGAGCGCTGGCCGTTCACCACGTAGCTGCCCTGGCCGACTCCCGTGTTGCCGTTGTTGACGGCGTTGAGGTTCAAGGTGTTCGGCGTGAGCAGGATCAGGTTGTTGATGTTGCGCCCGGTCGAGAGGGGCAGCTCCACCGCCTGGCGGGCCGTGGAGATAAGGCCGATGGTGGGGTCGGTCTTGTCGAGCTCCACCGCCTCCGTCCGGCCGGTGACGGTGATCGCCTCCGTCGTGCCGCCGACCTTCAGCTCGACGTTGAGCGAGACCTCGCTCGCCGAGCGCACGGGGACGTCGCGGGTCTCCACGGTCGAGAACCCGGCGAGCTCCGTCCGCACCGTGTAGGGGCCCGGCTCGAGGGCGGCCACGCGGTAGAAGCCCTGGGCGTCCGTGATCGCGGTCTTCGCCTGGTTGGTGCCCGTGTTGGTCACGGTCACCGTTGCCCCCGGGACGAGGGCGCCCGTGGCGTCGCGGACGGTGCCGGAGACGGCGCCGCGGGTCAATTGCGCTGCCGCGGGGCCGGCGAACGCCACCGCCAGCAGCAGGGCTCCCACGATCGCAATCCGGAACGCGTATCCGGAGCGTTCAGGCACAGCGTGCCTGGTGGTGCGGTTCATGTCTCCTCCTGTCTTGGCTCTCGATTGAAGAGCATGTGGATGAGCGTGTCACGAGACGGCCGAATCTTGAGCCGACAGCACGGGCTGTGCCATCGCGCCCTGCGTCATAATGATCCACGCAAGCAACGACTTACAGACGCCTCACGAGCGCGGTCCAAACCGCTGCATCCAACCTTCCGCACCGCTCCACTCGGATGGATTCAGAAGATCGTCGAATCCACAACTCCTGCTAGTACGAGATCTTCGGCCAGCCGCCCTTCTGCTCCACGGCCCGCGCGGCGCGATGCACCGTCGCCCGCTGCGCCTCCAGCTCGGGCCCGCCGCGCAGGAGAAGCGGCGCGATGCGCACCGGGGAGCCGGGTGGATGCAGGGCCTGGTCCGCCGCGCGCGTGAAGGGAACGGCCACCAGGCGCGGACGGGCAAGGACGAGCTTCGCGTTCTTGACCGTCCGGGTCACGAGCATCGTGTTCAAGCGCGCGGCCGACGCCTTGCCATGCAGAGCGAACGGCACGAAGGCCGCCGCCTCCCGCGCATCCGATTCGCTCACCGTGGCCGGCCAGGCCGTGCAGGCGCCGCCCAGCGGGATCTTGCCGTCCTCGACCTCCAGCTTGGCGCTGTGAATCCACTGCACGAGCCCCTGGAACGCCTCGTCTCCGAACTCGGTCCCGAGCAGGCGTACCGCGGGGACCCAAAGGTGCGGTCCGCGGGGGGCAAACCCGGGCGGCGGGACCTGCGGAAAGAGCGCCCGCGCGTAATCCTCGAGACAGGTCACGGGCGCGGCCCCCGCCATCTCCACGCGGAACTCGTAGCGCCAGAACGGGACGTAGTCGCCGTCGAGCCGGACCTCCCCGATCCTTGCGCAAGAGTACGGAAGGACGCGCACGCCCTCCGGCCTGGGCTCCAGCGCGAGGTGGCAGTTCGTGCAGACGACGACGTGCGCGGCGCGATCGAACACGGACTCGAACCCGCAGTCCGGGCAACGGGAGGCGGCGATCGTCACGCGGCGGTAGGACTCGCCGGTCGAGCGCAGCGGATCGAGGATGGCCTCCTTCAGCATCGATCGTGCCTCCTCGTCGCTGGGATGGCCGGCGATTCCCTCGAAGGACCCGTCGACGAGCACCCAAGCGGGGGGCCCGTCCACGACGACTCGGGCCAGCCAGTACGGCCGGTAGACCAGAATCCGCCGCGCGTAGATGTGGTCGGCCTGGCGGGTCACGGCCTGGATCCGCGGCTCCAGGTCGCGCCCCTTCCACTTGTCGATCTCGCGGTACGAATGCGGCGTCAAGGGTACCCAGGGCAGGAAGGGGCCCTTGGCCGCCAGGTCCTTCGCGATCAGCGGCCGCACGTGCGCCTGCGAGAGACGCAGCCCGACGTCGCGCAGGTCGGCCTTGAGGGGGTCGTAGCCGGGCACCGTGTGCTCCACTTCCCAGGCGCGGAGGCGGACGATCTTGGGTCCATCACCCTCGCGCCCGAGGACGGCCTGGACGAGCTTGTCCGTCAGGTGCCAGTACGGCGCCTCGATCCGATGCGCGTCCAGGACCTTCACCGTCGCGCGCAAGCGTTGCTCGAACGAGTCCAGCTGCATCCGGATCAAGAACTCCGGGGGCTGGCTGGCTTCGTCTTCTCCATGCGTGTGGCGCGCGATGATCTCCGCTCGCTCCGCGTTGACGCGATAGGAGATGATCGTGTGGCGGATGTCTTCCGCGCCGCGCGTGACGTCGTCGGCCACGTAGATCTCGTCGCGTCCGGGCGCGCTCAGGATGAGCAGGGAAGCGCAGTGGCCGCAGGAGACGCTCACCACGGTGTCGTCGGCTTCGAAAGGCGCCCCGCACTTGGGGCAGGCCAGGACGATGGCGAGCGGGCCTGAAGGACCCTTGTCGTCCTTGGGCGGCGCGCGGCGGGCGACGAGGTCCGGCATGGCGGCCGGATCTTACTCGAACTGCTTGCGGACGGCCGACGCGGCCGGCGGCCGGCTAACCCCTGGTCGTCACCATCGCGAGACGCTGCCGCCGGATCGTCAGCCCTTCTTCCAGCGACTCGCGGAACCCCTCGGCCGTCTCGAGCAGCGGCGACCACCAGCGCCAGGGAGGCGGATTGCCGTCGCCCTCGACGCGGGGAGGGTTTTCCACCTTGCAGATGAACCTCAGTCCATCCGATTCGTCCTGGCAGACACGGAAGCGGACCTGGACGAGGCCGAGGTTCTCGTCGTGAAGGGCGCGCTCGACCGCCTCTTCGACCTCGGCGCCGAGGCGCGCGTCATGGCCGGTAATCGGGTTCTCGACGATCTCGATCCGCGTGGAGAGGTGGCCGGGACCTGGAAGCGCCGCCAGCCGTGCCCGGCTCCGTCCCGTGTCCTGCGTGGCGAGTGCCATATGCCGCTCCTCCGCTTGCCGCCTCGCCAGAAGGATGCGAGGACTTTTCGTCATTGAGCAAGGACCGTGCCCAGGGGCCAGACCAGAATCGATGCCTGGGAACTGAGCGACATGCCGAGGGGCCTGGGGCCGCCGCGGGTCGCGGACATGTAAAAAGGAACGGGGACCCGCTGAACGTCCTACACCGGACGCTGCGGTTACAAGGCGAATGCGGTTTATGTCAGGATCGACCGCGGGAGGAAAAGATGAGCGATGCCCTGGTGAGCTACGAAGTCTCGGACGGCATTGCCGTCCTCACGCTCACCGAACCGCCCGCCAACACGTACTCGTACGACATGATGAGACGCCTGGATGCGCTCGTCCTCGAGGCGCGCATGGACGACGCGGTGCACGTCATCGTGCTGCGCGGCGCGGGCGAGAAGTTCTTCTGCGCCGGAGCCGACATCCGCCTGCTGTCGTCGGTCACGCCGCGGTTCAAGTACTTCTTCTGCCTGCACGCCAACGAGACGCTGAGCCGCCTCGAGCAGACGCCGAAGCTCGTGATCGCCGCCCTCAACGGCCATTGCGTGGGCGGCGGACTGGAGATCGCGATGGCCGCCGATCTGCGCTGGGCGCGCAAGGGCGCGGGCAGGATCGGCCTGCCCGAAGTGAATCTGGGCGTGCTGCCGGGAACCGGAGGCACGCAGCGCCTGACCCGCCTGGTGGGAAAGGCGCGGGCGATCGAGCTCATGGTGACGGGCCGGCTCTTCGATTTCGAAGAGGCGGTGGGCCTCGGACTCGTGACCGGCACCGTCGATGCCACGGACGCGGAGCATTTCCTGGCCCGCGTCAAGGAGAAGGCACGGGAATTCGTGCCCCCCGGCCGTGCGTCGAAGGCGGTCGGGTCGATCAAGCGCGCGGTGCAGGCGGGGTCGGAGATGGCGCTGCAGGAGGCGCTGGCCCTCGAGCGCGAGCTGCAGCAGCAGCTCTTCGAGTCCGAGGATGCCCGCGAAGGCCTGGCCGCCCACCTCGAAAAGCGCAAACCGGCGTTCGAGGGACGCTGAGCGGGCGAGCCATGGACACGGTCCGGTTCGAAGACAAGGACGGCGCGCGCTGGATCACGCTCGACCGTCCCCCCGTCAACGTCCTCGACATCGCCACCATCGAAGCGCTCGCCGCCGCCCTCGCGTCCCTGACCGATCGCCGTGACCTCAAGGCGGTCGTACTGCGCTCCGCGATCCCCCGGACCTTCTCCGCGGGCGTGGACGTACGCGACCACACGCGCGAGCGCGTGACCACGATGCTGGCCGCCTTCCACGGCGTCTTCCGGCAGTTGGACGCGCTTCCGCAAGCGACCATCGCCGCCGTGGATGGGACCTGCCTCGGCGGCGGCTGCGAGCTTGCCGCTTTCTGCGACGTCGCGCTGGCCACCGCGCGCTCCGTGTTCGGCCAGCCCGAGATCGACGTCGGCTGCTTTCCCCCGCTGGCGTCGGTCGTGCTGCCGCGGATCGCGCCGCGCGCGGCGGCCGAGCTGATCCTCACCGGCGCCCCCATCGCCGCCGGGGAAGCGGCCCGCGTGGGGCTGATCTCGCGGGTGGTCGACGACCTCGAGGCGGAGACCCGCCGCCTCGTCCGCCTGCTCGCGGGCAAGAGCGCCGCCATCCTGAAGCGGGCGCGCCGGGCCCTGCGCGACGGCGCCGACGGCAGCTTCAGCGAGGCGCTGGCGCGCATCGAACGCCTCTACGTCGAGGGTCTGCTGGCCACGGAGGACATGGACGAAGGCGTTCAGGCGTTCCTGGAGAAGCGCCCCCCACGCTGGAAGGATGGCTGAGGTTCACCGCGGATCTACGGTCCGCAGGTAGGCCGCGGCCGCGGCCGCTTCGCGGGCCCGCAGGGCCACGCAGCCGCGCACCTCTTCCTCGCGCATGGCCAGCTCCTTGTCCGTTCCGGCCACGTTGCGCTTGGGATCGGCGTAGAAGTCGTGGACCGCGGCCAGACGGTCTTCCGAGCAGGCCTGACCGAGCGCGAAGTTGGGGAGGAAGGCCAGGAACATCGGCGGCAGCCGCTGCGCGAGCTCGTCATAGTGCCGTCGGTGGTAGGCGAACACGCGCTGCGAGCCTTCCGCCGACGAAGCCATCGACTTGATCAGGGCTCCGCCTTCCTGGAAGGTCATGCCCGGAATGGTCAATGCCTCGTCAGCCAGCGCCGGATCGCGGAAGCGGCCGAGCGCGGTGAACAGGCGCGTGCGCTCGACGGGCACCGTGGTCGCGTCGAGCCGCTTGCGGATCCGGTCGAACAAGGCGCGATCGCCGGCGGTGGCGGCGGCGATCTCGAGCGCCGCCCCGGCCAGGCCGGGGTCCACGCGAGCCGGATCGCCCAGGTACGCGTCCACCAGCTCGCGCGCATAGGCCTGGACACGCGGATCGTTCCCGTAAACGGAGGCCCACCACAGCAGCGCCGGCCGCAGGGCGGCCACGGATTCCGGCTCCTCCGGGCGGGGCGCGGGACCGATGCGCTCGAGGGTGCGCCCGAGCGTCTTCTGCACATACGTGGCGAACGAGTTGCGCGTCTCCGGCGTGATCAGCGCCGTCTTCGCCTCCTCGAGCGCGGTCACCACCGCGGAGACGACGAGCGGATCCGGATCGGCGGCGAAGGCGGCGAGCAGGCGGAGGTAGTCGCCGCCGTGAACCATCCCCGCGTCGAGCAAGGCGGAGAGGTTGCCCACGAAGCCGATGCGCTCGCGCGTGTCGAGGCGGGTGGCGGCCTGCTCGGCCATCGTGGCCAGCAGGGGCCGGGCGACGCTCCAGCGGTAGTAGCCACGCTCGCCGGCGCTCGCGTGGATCCAGTCCACGGGGCGGGACACCCCCAGCTTGAAGTCCTGGGCCGCCGAGGTCAGCAGGAACGTCTTCGTCTGGACGACTCCTGCTTCCGCGTACTTCAGGCCGACCGGGATCTGCCACTGCGTCGGCGGCGCCTTCACGCCCGCGAGCACGAAGCGCTGCTGAGCGAGGCGGACGGACTTTCCCTCGTCCACGAGGACCGCGCTCACCAGGGGCACGCCCGGCTGGTCGAGGAACGAGGCCATGGGCTTGCCCACGTCCTTGCCCGAAGCGCTGGAGAGAGCGCTCCACAGGTCGGCCGCGGTGGCGTTTCCCCACTCGTGGGCGGCCAGGTAGTCGCGGATGCCCTTGCGGAACAGATCGGGGCCGAGCCAGGCCTCGAACATGCCCAGCACGGCCTCGCCCTTCTGGTAGGCCAGCTCGTCCGCGGCCTGCAGCAGGTTGTCCATGGCCCCCACGGGCTGGCGGATGGCGCGGGTGGTGAGCCGCGCGTCGGTGTTCATGGCCTTCTGCGCCCCTTCGACCGACCGCACCTCGACCTCCGTCTCCGGGAACGCCTCCTGCGTGACCTTGTCGCCCATCCAGGAAGCGAAGGACTCGTTGAGCCACAGGTCGTCCCACCAGGCCATGGTGACGAGATCGCCGAACCACATGTGCGCCATCTCGTGCGCGGTGACTTCGACCAGCAGGCGCCGCTGGGCGACGCTCGCGCCGGCGGGGTCGATCAGGAGGATCTGGTCCGCGAAGGTGATGGCGCCCGGGTTCTCCATCGCGCCCGGCCAGTATTCGGGCACCGCGAGGAGGTCGAGCTTCTAGGACGGGTAGGGCCGGCCGAAAGAGCGCTCGAGGGCGGCCAGGAGGGGAGGCGCCACGCGCGCCGCCTCCGCGGCCAGAGCGCTCTTCCCCTTCACGGTGACGACGCGGCCGGGCACCGACAGCCCCGTGATCGGCACCGTGTCGAACGGGCCCACCGCCATCGCGAGGAGGTACGAGGGCAGCGGCGGCGTGCGCTTGAAGACGACCGTCCGGGTCGCGCCGCCGGGCGTGTCGCTTTCGACGGGCGTGTTGGAGACGGCCAGGTCCGCGGCCGGCACCACCAGCGTGAGCTGGTAGGGAATCTTGAACGACGGCTCGTCCCAGCAGGGGAAGGCCCGGCGCGCGTCCGTGGCTTCGAACTGGGTAAAGGCGTACCCGTCCCCGCCGGCCTGGGTGCGATAGAGCCCCACGGAGTGCGGATCGAAAGGGGCCTTGAACTCCAGGTCGAGGGTGTAGTTGCCGGGCGCGATGGGGCGATCGGCCTGCACGCGGACCACCCCTCGCCTTTCCCTGGCCTGCCGCACGCCGACCTCGCCTGCCGGCCCGCGCAGCTTCAGTACGGAAATCACCGGGCCGTCGGCGTGGAACGCGAAG
>QHVP01000163.1 GCA_003222295.1 Acidobacteriota bacterium
CTGGAGACGGCGTCCCGGCGGTCCGGCGACGCGATCTCGGGCAGGAAGGAGTTGTGCAGCACGCTCGTCGCGCCCAGGCTCAGGTTCGCGATCACGAAGAGGTAGCCGCCCCAACGGAAGTCCAGGGGCGCCCCCACGAAGAACAGGAGACAGGTGCTGGCCGACCCCACGGCGGCGGTGATGGCCAAGAGCCTCTTCTTCACACGCGAGCCATCTGCGATCGCGCCCAGCACGGGCAACAGGAAAAGCTGCAGGAACACGGAGAGGGAGACGCAATAGAAGAAGAATCCCTTGGCGGTGATGCGAGAGAGGAGCGCGGTCGAGAAGACGGGGCCGTTCGCTCCGACCGCACTCTGGGCAAGGCCGGTGACGTAGGGCCCCAGCATGACCGTGGCCACCGTCGTCACGAAGCCGTGAAAGGCCCACGTGTACATGGTCCAGCCGAAGACCTCGCGGGGGGAGTTCCATGGCGGCTCGTCCGCGCCCGGCACGTCGCGTGAGCTCGTCATCCGCTCCTCAGCGGCCCACGCCGAATCCGAGCGCGAGCTGCGCTCCGACCCGGTGGCGACGATAGGGATCCTCGAGGTACCAGAACACCTTCGCGAACAGCGTGGGCTCCGTCATCCCGAGCCGCGAGCGGCCCAGGCCGACAATGGCCATGAGGCCGAGGTCCTGCTTCTCGTTCGGCGCCGCATGGTACACCCGCGTGAGCGTGTGCACCGGGCCGGCCAGGACCTTGTGCCCCGGTCGCCGGCTCAGCTCGTAAACGACGAGCGTCTCCGCCGTCATCATCGCGTCGCCGCGGGCATCGAGCAGGATGTCGCGCGTGGGCTCGTAGAAGAAGGGCGCGCTCGGCTGCTTGGCCCTCCACCACTCCAGCTCCGCATGCGCCCGTGCGATGACGCGGCCGACCTTGATCTTCGCGGTGGGCGCGACGTAGGCGCGTCCGGCGAGCCCGGCCGTCGCGCGCCCTTGCGCGCGCAACTCGTCGCGCGCGGTATCGTCGAAGCGCGCGTCGTATCCGGAGAAGCCCAGCATCGAGTTGAAGGTGCCGAAGTAGAACACGGGCTCGAAACCCACCCGCACGTCGAGCACCGACAGGGGCGCGATCTCCACGAAGGCGCCGAGGCGCTCATAGGCGGGCGAGAGCCGGCTGGCCAGGCCCAGGGTCAAGTGGGCGTCGGAACGGAGGGGGTGGCTCGCCTTCGAGAGGGGCCAGCGCCAGAGGACGTCCGCGCCGTTCTGGAGACCCAGCGGGTTGACGGCGGTACCGATGCTTCCGCGGATCTCGCGCCGCGGGCCAGTCGGCGGCACCGCCTCTTCGGCCACGAGCCCCGAGGCACCCACCACGAGCACGGCCAGGATCCCCGCGACCGGCCAATTCCTCATGGGACCTCCTGAGTCCGCTTGGGACGAAAGGAGGATGCGCGCCCTCGACGAATCGGGGCGCTCCCTTGTGACACTCTCGCGGAGTGTCCCGGACAGGCCGACCGCAGAGCAAGGCAGCGCCGCATAGCGGCGCTGCGTTGCGAGGGGGGTTTCAGGGGGGGTCGCGAGCGCCCATCGGGGTGGGGCGCGAGTGCCCCCCCTGACTTAATACGCTATCCCGCGAGAGACGTGGCCGGGGCCGGCTGCGCGGGCATCTCCGGGATCGCGTGCGACCAGCAGTAGGGATCGCCCACGATCTCGTAGTGCATGGTGCGCCGCTTGGGCACGAAGCCGGCGTCCATGATGTTGCGGGCGATCTCCGCCTCCGTGAGGCGGAAGTGCGCGCCGGCGGCGGAGACGACGTTCTCCTCGATCATCAGCGACCCGAAGTCGTTGGCGCCGAACCGCAGCGAGACCTGGCCGATCTTCCCGCCCTGGGTCACCCACGAGGCCTGCACGTTCGGGAAGTTGTCGAGCATCACCCGCGCCACGGCCAGGGTGCGCAGGTACTGGAACGAGGTCAGCTCGTCCCCGGCCAGCGCAGTGTTCGAGGGCTGGAACGTCCAGGCGATGAACGCGGTGAAGCCGCCCGTGCGGTCCTGGAGATCGCGCAGGTGGACGAGGTGGCCGACGCGCTCCTCGATCGTCTCCACGTGGCCGAACATCATGGTGGCCGTCGTCTTCATCCCGAGGCCGTGGGCGACTTCCATGACCTCGAGCCAGTCGGCGGTCGTGCCCTTGGCGATGCCGA
>QHVP01000164.1:0-2446 GCA_003222295.1 Acidobacteriota bacterium
CCCTGAGCGCCTTGAGCACGACGCCGGCATCGGTCGCGCTCAGCCGTGACCTGCGGAAGCGCGGATGGACGTTCGTCGGCCCCACGACCATCTACGCGTTCATGCAGGCGATGGGCCTGGTGAACGATCATCTGGAAGGATGTGCCGCGCGGGCGCGCGCGCTGGACGCGGCGCGGACGTTCCGGCCGCCGTCCTGATCAGTGCGCGGGGGCTTCTCCCCAGAGCTCCTTCAGGCGCTGATCGCGACCGCAGTTGAAGCGGTAGTACTTGTAGCGGAGCGGGTTCCTGGTCGCGTAGTCCTGGTGGTAGTCCTCCGCCGGATAGAATTCGGTGGCGGGCACGATCTGGGTGACGATCTTCTTCTTCTTGAGCGTCCCCGCCGCCTCGAGGGCCTCCTTGGACTGCTCGGCCAGGCGCCGCTGCTCGTCGTCGTGGTAGAAGATCGCGGTGCGGTACTGGTTGCCCCGATCGCAGAACTGGCCCCCGCCGTCCGTCGGATCGACGTTGTGCCAGAACACCTCGAGGAGCTGGGCATAGGTCACCTTGGCCGGGTCGTAGACCACGTCTACCGACTCGGCATGGCCGGTCATCCCCGAGGAGACCTGCTCGTAGCTGGGCTTCTTGACGTTGCCGCCGGTGTAGCCGGAGGTCGTCGAGACGACGCCGGGCAGGCGGTCGAACGGGCCCTCCATGCACCAGAAGCAGCCACCCGCGAAAGTGGCGTGGGCCAGGCCGGGCGCTGGAGAGGCCGCATCGGCAAACGGGCCGCCGACCAGGGCCAGCACCGTGGACAGCCCGGTCATGAGCACGGCGATGTGAAATCTCTTCAACATTTCTGGGCGGCTCCTCCGGGCGGAACACTCCCGCCCCCAGCAACGATATCGCATGCAGGAGGCCTTCCCTTCCCGCGATAGAGTGAAGGAGGAGGAACGCGACATGTGGCAACGATCCGACCCGCCGCCGAGGAAGGAGCCGGCCCTGCCCGGCCGGTCCGAGCGCATGGCCGTCCCCGCCCGTCACTTCGTCAGCGGCGCGCCCCTCGAGGGGCTGCCTGCAGGCCTGCAGGAGGCGGTCTTCGGCATGGGCTGCTTCTGGGGCGCCGAGAAGGGATTCTGGCTCACGCCCGGGGTGGTGAGCACTTCCGTGGGCTACGCCGGAGGCACGACGCCCAACCCCACGTACCGCGAGGTCTGCTCGGGACGGACCGGACACGCGGAGGTGGTGCGCGTCGTGTTCGACCCGAGCCGCGTCCGCTACGAGGACCTGCTCCGCGTCTTCTGGGAAGGCCATGACCCCACGCAGGGCATGCGCCAGGGCAACGACGTGGGCACGCAATACCGCTCGGCGATCTACACCTACGGCGACGAGCAGCGGCGGGCGGCGGAGTCCTCACGCGACGCGTACGAGAAGGTCCTGCGCGCCGCCGGCTTCGGCGCGATCACGACCGAGATCGCGCCCGCCCCCGAGTACTACTTCGCGGAGGAGTACCACCAGCAGTACCTCGCCAAGAACCCGGACGGGTACTGCGGCCATGGCGGCACCGGCCTGTCCTGCCCCATCGGCGTGGCCGCGACGCGCCCCTAGAAGCGAGGCTATTCGGCCCGCAGGGCTTCGGTGGGGCTGATCCTCGAGGCTCTCCTCGCGGGCATGTAGCAGGCGATCAGGGCCACGGCCACGAGCAGGAACGTGACGCCGCTCAACACGGGCACACTGTTCGTCTGCATGCCGGGGAAGAACGCCGCGATCAGTCGGGAGATGCCGAAGGCGCCGAAGAGGCCGATGGCGGTGCCGGTGAGCGCGAGCCCCGCGGCCGAAGTGAGCACGAGGCGGATGATGTCGAAGGCCTGGGCTCCCAGCGCGATGCGGATGCCGAATTCGCTGGTGCGTTGAGCCATGGTGCGCGCGATGACGCCGTACATGCCCAGGGAGGCCAGAGCGAGCCCGAGCACGGCCAGGAAGGAAAGCATGCTGCCGAGGATCTGCCATTGGTAGTTGGCCTTGGCGATCCCGACCTCGGCCGCTTGCAGCTCGCGCACGGGCAGGTCGGGGTCGAGCGTCGCCATGGTGGTGCGGATGCTGTCGACGAGCGCGGCCGGCGCCGCGCCGGCGGTGCGCACCGCGATCTCAGTTCCCGGTCGGGGTTCCTGGGCCAGGGGTAGATAGAGCTGGTAGGGCACGGGGATCCGATCCGGGTAGATCGATTGGACGTCGCCGACGACCCCGATGATCTCGCCCCATTCGGTGCTCTTGCCACCAGCGCGGGCGATCCGCCGGCCGAGAGGACTCTCTCCACCGAAGAGACCACGGCCCATGGCTTCGTTGATGACGAAGACCTTTGGGGAGGTGAGGGTGTCACCTTCATTGAAGGGGCGGCCGCCGAGCAGGCGCGTGCCCACGGTTTCGAAATAGTGGGGGCTGATACCGTTGGTGGCCGCGACGGGCTCAT
>QHVP01000164.1:2672-5640 GCA_003222295.1 Acidobacteriota bacterium
GAGCAGGACCATGGCGAGGGCGAACTGGCCGACGATGAGGCCGTGGCGGAAGCGCTGATGGCCGCGATCTCCAGTGGCGCCGCGCCCTCCGCTCTTGAGCGTCTTGTTCAGATCGAGCCGTAGGGCGAAGAGGGCGGGGGCGACGCCGAAGACGAGGACGGTGAAGAGACAGGCACTCAGGGCCCAGCCGAGCACGCGCCAGTCGACGGCGAACACGAAGCCTTGATCGAATGCGGTCGTGCCGTAGTTCCTCAGCCAGTCGTTGGTCCACAGGGCGAAATAGATGGCGAAGATGCCGCCGGCCAGGGCCAGGAGCAGCGACTCGGCGAAGAGGGGACGCAACAGCCGGGCGCGCGAGGCGCAGAGGGCGGAGCGCACGGCGAATTCGCGGGCGCGGGCCATCGTCCGGGCAAGGAGCAGGTTCGCCAGGTTGGAGCAGGCGATGAGCAGCACCAGGGCGCTCAGACCGACCAGCATGCCCAGGATGCCCGGCCCGTTGTCGGGGGCCACGGCGACGGTGAGGGGAAGGGTGCGCCAGGTGCTTCCGGCGTGGGTGGCGGGAAACTCGGCGGCGAGGCGGTGGCCGAAGCTCGCGACGAAGCCTTCCGCTTGCGCGCGGGTGAGGTTGGCGGAGCGACGGCCGACGAGGCGGACCCAGGTGCCGCTACGGTCGGCCCTTTCCTTTTCGGTGAGACCGAGAGGCCGGAAGAGGTCGAACGGACCCAGATGGCGCCAGTCGTTCAAGGTGTCGGGCAGCACGCCGACGATCTCGTGTACTTCGCCGTCGACGCGAACGGTGCGGCCGATGATGCCGGCGTCGCCCCCGAAGCGCGTCTGCCAGAACCGGTGGCTCATCATGAGGACGCGGTCATTGCCCAGGATGGTTTCGTCGGGACGGAAGCTGCGGCCGAGCTGGGGTTGGATGCGGAGGGTGGAAAAGAGGTTGTCGGAGATGCGCAGGCCGCGCGCCATCTCCGCGGGCTGCCCGGGCTCGGAGAGGTTCATGTCCGAAAAGGCATAGGCGGCGATCTCGCCGTAGCCGCTCATCTGGGGCCTGAGATCGAGGTAGTCGGCGGGCGAGACCCCGCCCCGTGAGTTCTGGGGGATGGCGCGATAGATGCGGTCCAGTTGGCCGCTGTCGGCATAGGGCAGCGGGCGCAGCAGCACTTCATTGATGACGCTGAACGCCGACGTATTGGCACCGATGCCGAGTCCGAGCGTGATGACGGCAATGAGGACGAAGCCGGGAGAGCGACTCAGCGACCTGATGGCGAGGCGGAGGTCGGAGGGAATGGCAAGAAGCTCGTTCATGGCGCTCAGCTCCGCCCGCCCATAGAGCAGGTATCGCGCCAGCCGCTGCCTGAGCCACATCGCGCTGGAGGGCAAGGCCTTGGGCCCGGGACCGGGCGCTCCGACCGCGGGCGCCTGTCCCGCTCCTGACACCCGACCGTCCCAGGATCGGGCACCCGGTCAAGCGCGCGGGGACTGGCCGCGGGCCCGCAGTTCCGCCGGGAGCAGGCTCGCGTAGAGGAATGCGCTCGCCGGAGCGGACACTCCGGCCTGCGCGGCCAGCCGCACCACCGCGCCCACCTGGTATTCGAGCTCCGAAGGCCGGCCCTCGAGGATGTCGCGCTGCATGGAGGCCGTCACGTCCGGGGGCAGGCCGTCGATGACCGCGAGCGTGCGCGCGATGGAATCGTCACGCAGGCCGACTCCGCGTGCCCGCGCCAGGGCGAGGATCTCACCCATGGACTGCTCGAGCACGGCACGCGTCTCCGGTACGGCGCGGAACGCTCCCGTGGGCATGCGGGTCACCGCGCCGACCGCGCTGACGGGCGCGATGAAGAGGAACTTGTCCCAGAGGGCGACGGCGATGTCGGGCGGTATCACCGCCGACAGTCCCTCGGCCTGGGCGAACGCGTCCCTCAGCGCCGCGACCCGCGCGCTCGTGCGGCCGTCCCGCTCTCCGAACTCGATGCGCGGAGGGATGCTGACGTGTCGGATGCGGCCGGGCCCGGCCACGAAGCTCATGATCCGGCAGAGGCCGGGCAGGACGCGACGGGCCCCGATGATCTCGGCCAGCTCGTCGGCGGCCTCCACGCCGTCCTGCAGGGGCACCACGAACGTCTCCGGCCCGAGCAGCGGCCCCATCGCCTGGGCCGCCTCCCGGACCTGCCAGGCCTTGACCCCGACGAGGACGGCGTCGACGGGGCCGATCTCGCGCGGATCGTCCGTCGCCTCCACCGGCCGCACGGTGAAATCCCCGGCCACGCTCTCCACGGCGAGGCCGTCGCGGCGCAGGGCTTCGAGGTGCGCGGCCCGGGCCAGGAAGGCCACGCGGTGGCCGGCGCGCGCCAGGCGGCCTCCGAAGTAGGCGCCGACTCCGCCCGAGCCGAAGATCGCGATGCGCATGTCCGGCACGCTACGGCGGGACCGGCTGTGAGTCAACGACGGACGCGAGTATGGAAGCACGGCGGCGGCGGTGCCGCCGTCGTCGACATGACCGGAGTCGCGGTCGCATCGGTTGGGCCGAATGTCGACGGTGCAGACGATCGGCGTCGGCGCCTCTCGTCACGTCATTTCTCAGATTCACAACGAGTCCTAACACACGACTTAACTGGTTCCGGAACGAGTTGGGTTCTAATAACTGATAGTCGCTTGCGTCTGCGGACCCACCTCGGCACGTCTCCGTGTTATCACCACTCAGGATGATCACGCAGGCGTCGCACCTGGACAACGCCGAGCTCACCGCCGAGCTGAGTCGCCTCGCCCGCTGCGAGCGCGAAGCCGCGTCGGCCCTGATCGTGCACCTCGCGGAGTTCGACGCGCGCCGGCTGTTCGAGGGCGCGGGCCACTCCTCTTTGTTCAAGTACTGCATGGCGGTGCTTCATCTCTCCGAGGACGCGGTCTACAACCGGATCAAAGCCGCGCGGGCCGCCCGAGACTATCCCGTCATCATCGAGAGGCT
>QHVP01000164.1:5651-9674 GCA_003222295.1 Acidobacteriota bacterium
CCACCAGGAGCTACTGGCCGCGGCCTCGGGCAAGGGCAAACAGGCCGTCGAGGAGCTGCTGGCGCGTCGACTCCCTCAGCCCGACGTGCCCGCGCGCGTACGCAAGGTCCCGAGTCGGCCGGCGGCACCAGTGGCGGACGTCGCGCTAACGGCCCTTGGAGCCGACCGCGTTGTCATCCTGTCGCGGGCGGCGAGCCGCTCACGGCGGCACCCGCGGCGGCCGCTGCTGCCGAGGCACCGCTCGTTCGACCGGTGCCGGCGGCGGCGCGGCCGGTGGTCCGCCCGCTCGCGCTCGAGCGGTACGAGATCCGCTTCACGGCGAGCGCGGAGATGCGCGAGAAGCTGCGCGTGGCGCAGGACCTGCTCGGGCACGCCATTCCCAGCGGTGACCTCGCCCAGGTCTTCGACCGGGCGCTGACCCTTCTCGTCGCCGACCTCTCGAGGAAGAAGTTCGTCGCCACCGGACAGCCGCGCCGGAGCCGCGGCCAGTCGGACGAGTCGCGGAACATCCCCGCGGACGTGAAGCGTCGCGTCGGCGCGCGCGACCAGTGCCGGTGCGCCTTCGTCGCCCCCAACGGGCGCCGGTGCGACGAGCGGCGGTTCCTGGAATTCCACCACGTCGTCCCTATGGCGCCGGCGGCCAGCCGACGGTCGAGAACATCCAGTTGCGGTGCCGGGCCCACAACGGCTACGAAGCCGATCTCTTCTATGGGTCGGGCAAGCGGCGGACGCGCGGCGGCGTCGAACACGACGGTCGAGCCATCCATGAGGGCGTGAGCGTGCCGAGTACTGGTCCTGGAACCAGTACTCCTTCAAACAGTCGAACGCGGTTACCTGGCCAAGAGACGCCCACCGATACCAGCGGCTGCAGCCAGCGAATCCTTGACGAAGGCGTCACTTGTCAGCACAGACCGGACCGATCACTTCTCAACGACACGACGGAAGCACGCGGTGGAGGCCACCGCTGCTATGATCCGCGCCCGCCCCCCCTGAGAAGGAAAGAAGGTGTCGATGAGATCGCGCTCCCTCCTCCCGGCCGTCGCTGCCCTGGTCGTGCTGGCCACTCTCCGGCGGGCCGACGCCGCGCCGGCGGTGGCGCCGACGCCGCCGCTGGCCGCGATCGAGGCCGACGTCGAACGCGCGCGCCGGGAGTTCGAGATCCCGGGACTCGCGGTGGCCGTGGTCAAGGACGGCCGCGTGGTGCTGGCCAAGGGCTACGGCGTGAAACGGCAGGGCGGACCAGCTGCGGTCGACGGCGACACGCTCTTTGCCATCGCCTCCAACACCAAGGCCTTCACGTCGGCCGCGCTGGGCCTGCTCGTCGAGGACGGCAAGCTCCAGTGGGACGATCCCGTGACCCGCCATCTCCCGTCGTTCCAGATGTACGACCCCTACGTCTCGCGCGAGATGACGATCCGCGACCTCCTCACCCACCGCAGCGGCCTGGGCCTGGGGGAAGGCGACCTGCTGTACTTCCCGCCCTCGACCTTCACGCGCAAGGAGATCGTCGAGAGGGTGCGCTTCCTGAGGCCCGCGACGAGCTTCCGTTCCGCCTATGCGTACGACAACATCCTCTACATCGTGGCGGCGAGCGCATCCTCTCGCCCCTCGGAATGAAGGACACCGTGCCCAACCCCTCGGCCCTGCCCGCGGGCGCGAACGCCGCCACTCCGCACGCGCGCGTGGAGGGGATCCTCCGAACGGTCGCTCCCGACGACGCGGACAACATCGCCGCCGCGGGCGGCATCCTTTCCAGCGCGCGCGACATGGCGCGCTGGGTGACGGCCCTGCTGGAAGCCGGTGCTTCCTCGACAGCGGCGCCGAGCGCCTTGACGCCGCGCCTGGTCCAGGAGCTGTGGACCGCGCAAACAGTCATGCCGATCAAGGAGCCGGCGGCGCCGCTCTCCGCGCTCAAGCCGCGCTTCCTGGCTTACGGGCTCGGGTTCAACCTCCGCGATTACCACGGGCGGAAGCTGGTCACGCACACGGGCGGCCTGTCCGGCATGGTGTCGCGGGTGGCGCTGGTGCCGGAAGAACACCTCGGCGTCGTGGTGCTCACCAACCAGGAGTCCGGAGGGGGACGAGATGCCATCGCCTACCGCGTGCTCGACGCCTTCCTGGGCGCGCCGGCCACGGACTGGATCCCGGCCTTCAAGGAGGCGGAGCGCGTGGACGAGGCTCACGCGCGGGCGGTCGAAGGCGAACACCGGGCCACGCGCGCGGCGACGACGCGTCCTTCTCTTCCCCTGGCCCGCTACGTGGGCCCCTACCGTGACGCGTGGTATGGAGACGCGACGATCCAGATGGAAGGCGATCACCTCGTGGCTCGGTTCAGCCGGTCTCCGTCGCTCACCGCCGACCTGGAGCACTGGCACTACGACACCTTCCTCGCGCGATGGCGCGATCGCACCGTGCCCGACGCCTTCGTGACCTTTGCCCTGCGGCCGGATGGATCGATCGACCGGATCAGGATGGAGGCCTTCTCCCCCGCCGCCGATTTCAGCTACGACTACCAGGACCTGCTGCTCACGCCCGCGCGGGAGAAGTAGCGGATCGGGACCGCTATCATGCGGGCGCCGACGCTCCTCGGAGGCCTCACCCCCGACCGCTTTCTCCGGCGGCACTGGCAGAAGAAGCCGCTGCTCATCCGCGGGGCGCTGCCCGGCTTTCGCGACCCGATCACCCCCGCGCGACTCCTCGCCCTCGCCGCCCGCGCCGACGTGGAGTCACGGCTCGTGCGCGAGCGCGGCGGCGCCCGGAAGTGGGAGGTCACCGACGGCCCGCTTCCGCGGACGCTGACGCGCGCGCTCGGACCGTCGCACTGGACGGTGCTCGTCCAGAACGTGGACGCGCACGTTCCGGCGGTGGCCGATCTGATCGAACGCTTCGACTTCCTCCCGCGCTGGCGGGTCGACGACGTGATGATCAGCCTGGCCGCGCCCCGAGGCTCGGTGGGACCCCACGTGGACAGCTATGACGTCTTCCTTCTTCAGGGCCGCGGGCGCCGGATATGGCGGGTGGCCGAGCGCTTCGACGAAGACCATGTGCGTGGCCTCGACTTGCGCGTTCTGCGCGGCTTCCGCGCCGAGCAGGAATGGGTGCTCGGTCCCGGCGACATGCTGTACCTGCCTCCGGGCGTGGCCCACCACGGTGTCGCGCTCGAGAAGTGCCTCACCTATTCCATCGGCTTCCGCGCGCCCGCCCACTACGACCTCGTCGCCCGCTTCCTGCAGCGCCTCCTGGAAGGCGTCGACCGATCACGGCGCTACACCGATCCCGATCTCGCGCCCGCCCGCGATCCTGGCGAGATCTCTCCCGCGGGGCTCGCGCGTCTCGGTCGCATCGTCACCCGCGCCTCCAGGGTGCGGCCGGCGGAGCTCCTTCGTTTCCTGGGCGAGTACCTCACGGAGCCCCGTCTCGATCGGAGGCCGCGGCCGCGCCGCCTGGACCCTTCCGCGGTGGCGCGCGCCCTGCGCCGAGGGGCGACGCTGGTGCGGACGCCGGGAGCCCGGATCGCCTTCGTGCGGCAGGGCGAGACCGCGCTGCTGTTCGCGGAGGGCCGCGCCTGGACGTTGCCGCCGGCCCTGGCCGGCATCGCGCCCCTGCTGACGCGCCAGCGTCGGACTGATGCCGAGTCGCTGCAGCGGCAGCTCGGCCGGCGCGGCCTACTCGCGCTCCTGGCCGAGCTCGTCAGCGCGCGCGTCTGCGACGTCGAGGCGCCGCATCCGGCCCGCCCTTCGAGCGCAGCCGTTCGAGGAGCGCGCGGAAGTCGGCGGGGGGCGGGCTCGTCACGGACAATTGGACGCCGGTGAGCGGATGGCGGAGCGTGAGCCGCGCGGCGTGGAGCATGACGCGCGGAGCGGCGGCGGTGTCGCCACCGTACCGGGTGTCGCCTAGGATGGGCATCCCCGCCTGCGCGAGGTGAATGCGGATCTGGTGCTTGCGGCCCGTGCGCGGGCGCGCCTCCACGAGCAGGCCCCGCGGCCGCGCCTCCAAGACCGCGAACTCGGTCACGGCTCGTGA
>QHVP01000704.1 GCA_003222295.1 Acidobacteriota bacterium
CATCTCCCATTCGCGCGTGATGGGCGAGCGCGCGCATCCGCCGTGCTCGCCGATCAGCCAGAGGTCCGGCACGTTTCCGAAGAAGGCGTCCAGGTCGGCGCGCGAGCGGCCGGACACGATGGCGGCGGTGACGCCGGGAGCGGCGGCCAGCCGGGCGACGAGATCGACCACCGCGGGCGGAGGGACCGCATCGCGCGGACGCGGCGCGAAGGGGACGAGCGTGCCGTCGTAGTCGAGCAGGACGAGCCGGCTGCGCGCCGCGCGGAACGACTCCAGGGCGGCGGCCACGGGCAGGGCGTCCGGCCGCTCCGGACGCGCGGCCAGACGGCCGAGGGCCGCCTCGTCCAGGATGGAGAGGAAGCGATCGGCCCACCGGAAGACGGTGTTGCGGCGGACGCGGCGGTAGAGCATGACCATGCGCTCCCTCCGCTCCTCCGCCGGCAGGTTCAGCACGCGCTCGAGGACCGCGGCCACGCGCTCCTCGTCGTAGGGATTGACGAGGAACGCCTCGCCCATCTCCGCCGCCGCCCCCGCGAACTCGCTGAGCACGAGCACGCCCTCGCCGCGCCGGTGGCAGGCCACGTACTCCTTCGAGACGAGGTTCATCCCGTCCCTCAGGGGCGTGACCCAGCCGACCTCCGCCGCCGCGTACAGCGCCACCAGCTCCGAGCGGGAGATCCCGCGCCGGATGTAGACGACGGGCGTCCACTCGGGGGTTCCGAACTCGCCGTTGACCTCGCCGACCAGGCTGTTCACGGTGTTGCGGAGGCGGTCGTACTCGGGGATGCGCTCGCGCGAGGGCACCGCCACCTGGACGAGCACGATCTGTCCGTGCAGGTGCGGCGCGCCCTGAAGCAGCTTGCGATACGCGCGCAGGCGCTCGGGGATTCCCTTCGTGTAGTCGAGGCGATCGACGCCCAGGAGGATGCGGCGGTTGCGATACCTCCTTCGCAGCGCCTCGAAAGCGCGCTGCGTCTTCTCGTCGCTCTCGATGTATCCCGCGAACTCGTCGGGGGCGATGCCGATGGGCAGCGCCTCCAGCCGCGTCGAGCTTCCCTGGGCGGTCACCCGATCCAGCGCGCTGGGCAGGCCCAGGACGCGCAGCAGCGAGGACCGGAAGTGCTGCAGGTCGAGGTGGGTCTGGAAGGCGACGAGGTCCGCGCCCAGCAGGCCGCGGAGGACCTCGTCCCGGTGCGGCAGGATGCGGAAGGTCTCCGAGGCCGGAAACGGGATGTGCAGGAAGAAGCCGACGCGCGCCTCGGGCGCCACGTCGCGGATCAGCCGCGGCAGCAGCATGAGGTGGTAGTCGTGAATCCAGACCGTGTCTCCGGGCTCCAGGTGCTCGAGCACGGCGTCGCGGAAGCGGCGGTTCGCGGTCACGTAGGCGGTCCAGCCCTCCGGATCGGCTTCGAAGTTGGTCGCGAAGTTGTGGAAGAGGGGCCAGAGCGTCTGGTTGGCATAGCCCTCGTAGAACCGGCGGGCGAGGTCCGCGGGCAGGTCCACCGTCACGAACCCGTTCGCCTCCCGCGCCACGTCGAGCAGGGTCTGGCGACCCTGATCCGCTTCGCGGGGCGCATGGCCGGGCCAGCCGATCCACAGGCCACCGCGCTCTTTCAAGATCGGATTGAGCGCGGTGGCGAGGCCGCCGGAGCTGGGCTCGGCGATCCAGCCCTCGGGGCCGCGACGGACGGCCAGCGGCAGGCGATTCGAGACGACGATGAGCTTCCCCTCGGCCATGGCGCCCGCTCCCTCGTTGCTCTTCAAGCAACCTACCACGCGGCGGCGGCGTGTCCGGCGCTGCGCGTGCTTATGCCGGGAGGGAGCCGCGGGCCGCCGCGGCGCGCGGGCTCATGAGCGCGCCAAACACCAGTACCAGGCTGGAAACATAGGCCCAGAGCACGAGGGAGACGGCGAAGGCCAGCGGGCCGTAGACGGCGGGCAGGTTCGCGCGGGTGAGATTGCTCACAAAGAGGTACTTCGCGGCCTCCCATCCCGTTCCCGCCCAGAGGGCGGCGCGGCCGGCCACGCCCGTGCCCACCGGCGGATCCGGAATGACGCGATAGATCAGGAAGAACACGAGGCAGGTGAGCAGGAACGCGATGGCCTTGGCCCCGTAGGTGGCCAGGGTCGGCCACTCGCGGTTGTAGCTGCGGGCCAGGGACGTGAGCGCCACCGAGACGAATACGAGCGCGCTGCCCGAGATCGTCATCACGAAGGCGAGAAGGCGGCTCAGCACGAAGTGGCGCGACGGGCCGCCCCAGACGCGATTGAGGGCCATCTCGACGGGCATGAAGATGCCGGACGAGCCCCACACCACGAGCACGAGCGAGAAGACCTCCAGGGTCTTCGCCATCCGGCCCAGCGACCGCAGCGAGGTCGCGAGCACCTGATGCTCGAAGGGGATGAGCTCGTTGATCAGCGAGAGGAGAGCGGGACCGACCCGCCGGCTGTCACCGAGCTGCCGGGCCGCCGCGACCAGCACGAGCAGGAGCGGGAACAGGCAGAGGAGGAAGTTGAACGCGATGGCGTTCGTGACCACGACGACGTCGCGCGAGAGGAGCGTCCCCACCGCCGACCACGCACGCGCGGCCAGACCCCGGGGCGCACGCTGGCTCACCGGCCGGCCACCGCCTCCAGCCGGTCCGCGGCCTGCCGCAGGGCCTGCGCGAGGTGGCCGGCCTCGGCGGAGACGCGCGCGGAGTCCTTCGCGAGCACGGCCTCACGCACGCCGGGCAGCGTCTCCGCGGCGTAGCTCGGCAGCGGCGCGTAGACCAGGTGGCGGAACCAGGGCCGTCCCGGCAGCCCCTCCGCGCGCGTCAGGTCGCGCTCGGCCCGGAGCAGCGCCTCGTTGCGCCGGCGGCGATCGTCCGCGCCGCCGTCCGTCCCGGGCAGGGCGAGGGCGGCCAGGCGGCGCGCCTGATGCCGCGCCGGACCCAGGTCGACGACCAGCCCGCCCCGCCGCGCCAGGGCCTCGACGTCGTCGAGGTAGACGACGAGGTCACGGCCGTAGGCGGAGTAATCGAACGGAAGCACGTCCGCGTTGGCGAGCCGCAGCGCGGCCACTCCCCACAGCCCGGCCATGGCCGCGTGGTATTGGAAGCCGGGATCGCCCTGCCGGCGCATCCACTCGTGCGAGTCGTAGATCGAGTGGTACACGCCGTACGGTCCGTCGAAGAGGAAATCGGCGGAGGGCACGCCGAGGTGATTGAAGAAGACGGTGTAGTCGCTGCCGCTGCCGAGGATGGCCACGCGGGGCTCCGCGGTCGTCTCCCCCGCCACCACCCCGTATCCGCGAATGTTGGAGGAATCGCCCGCGCGCCAGACGTCGTAGACGGACCCTCGTCCCTTGGGATCCGGAATGCGGCGCGCGACCTCGTAGAAGAAGCCCCGCAACGAGGGCACGGCGCTGATGCTGAAGCGATCGCCGGAGGTGGACGCGTCCACGTTGAGGCAGGCCACCGCCTTCGCGCTCAGCTCCTCCGCGTGCTCCTCGCCCCATTCCGTGGAGCCGGTCAGCGTGAACTCCTCCGCGTCCCAGATGCCGAAGACGATGGTGCGCCGCGGCCGCATCCCGCGTCGCGCGAGGGCGCCGAGGGCGCGGGCCAGCTCCAGGGCGCTGGTGGTGCCCGAGGACGGGTCCACTCCTCCGTACGTCCAGGCGTCGTGATGGTTGGAGAGCAGCACGACCTGCGAGGCCACGGCCGGATCGGGGTCGGCCCCGGGCAGGCGCGCGATCACGTTGCGGATGGTGCGCACCTCGCGCGGGATGTCGAGGGCGACGTGCAGCCGCGCCGGGCCCGGCCCGAGGTGGTACGTGAAGGGCCCCCCGCCCTGCCAGGAGAGCTCGGGGCGCACCGATCCGCCCAGCGCCTGCAGGATCTCGCGCGCATCCTGGAAGGAGAGAGGCAGGCTCGGGATCTTCGGAAGGACCGTGGACTCCGACTCCGGGATGCGCCGGGCCCCGGCCACCGAGGCCCAGCCGGGAGTCAGGGGATCGCCGGGTACGATGAAGTCGTACACGTTCGCCCCGCGCTGGAAGTGACTCTCCGGCCCCCACGGTCCCTTCGGATAGACGTCTCCCTGGACATACCCGTCGTCCGCGGGATCGGAATAGGTGATGAGGGCGGCCACTCCGCGTCGCTCCGCCTCCAGGCTCTTGCCGCCGCGGTAGCCGCCGAAGTAGCGGGCCAGCGCGATCTTGCCGCGCACGTCGATGCCCAGCCGCGCGAGCGTGTCGTAGTCCTCGGCGCGGCCATGGCTCACGTAGACGACGTCGGCCGTCAGCTCCCCACTCTGCGCGTACGCGTGCCAGGGCAGGGCGAGGGACGCCTCGCGGCTGCCGGGGTCCTCCGGCAGCGCGGCCTCGGGCCGGGCCAGGCGGGCGGGACGCGGCGCCACCAGCTCCACCTCGACGCGGCGGGGCGAGGAGAGCAGGACGTCGTAGCTCACGACCTCCGTCTCCAGGCCGGCCTCGCCCATGCGCGAGGCGACCTCCTCCGCGACCCGGCTCGAGCCCTCCGTTCCCGCGACGTGGGGAGCGCGCGTGAGCGCCGCGTGCTGCGCCTCGCAACGCGCGGCGGAGGGAAGGGCCAGCAGGGCCGCTTCCACCTCGCGCTGCCGGACGGCGGAGGAGACAGTGAAGCCGAGCGGCGGCGCGTCAGAGGCCGCGCGCGCGGCGACCGCGAGCAGGAGGCTGAGCGCGGCCGCGGTCAGGCGCGCGGGCTTCATGTCGCGCGGATTGTACCGGACGCGGCGGCGCCGGGGTGCGCCGAACCTGCATGGTAGACTCCGGCGAAACATGGCCGACGACATCGTGGTGAGACTGGCGCGCGCTCGCGCCGACTACGACGCCTGCGTGCTGCTGCAGCGCGCGGTGTGGGGGCTGGAGGACATCGAGATCACGTCCGCGATCCAGCTCATCGCCACCACGCACGCGGGCGGCATGCTCCACATCGCCGAGAAAACGGGCGGGCGGACGGTCGGCTTCGCCTACGCGTTCCCCGCCCTCCGGGGCGGCACTCCCCACCTTCATTCCGACATGCTGGGCGTCCTGCCCGAGTACCAGCAGCGCGGCGTCGGCCTGCGCCTCAAGTGGGCGCAGCGCGAGGAGTCGCTCTCGCGCGGCCTCTCCCTGATCACCTGGACCTTCGACCCCATGCAGGCGCGCAACGCGAACCTCAACCTGCGGCGGCTCGGGGCCACCGCCACCGAGCTGCTCGAGAACTTCTACGGCCTGACGACGGCCTCGCTGCACCACGGCCTGCCCACGGACCGCCTGCTCGTGCGCTGGGACCTCGCGGCGCCGCGCGTGCAGGAGCTGGCCCTGCAGGGCGAGCCGCCGCGCACCGTGGCCGCGCCGTCCGCGCCGCGAATCAACGAGGTCAAGTGGCAGGCGGGCTGGCCCGTGTCTTCGGAGCCGCGCCTGGACCTCGAAGCCGCGGAGCTGCTCCTCGAGATCGCGCCGGAGTGGGACATCCTCTGCCGCGCCGCCCCGCGCGTCGCCGACGCGTGGCAGTCGAAAGTCCGGCAGGCCTTCCAGACCTACTTCGCCCGCGGCTACGTCGCCGCGGACTTCGCGCCCACCCAGGAGGGTGGCCGCCGCCGTCCGCTGTACGTGCTGCGGCGGGCCTGACCCGTGAAAGGGATCATCCTCGCCGGCGGCACCGGGACCCGGCTGCATCCGCTGACGCTGGCCGTCAGCAAGCAGCTCATGCCCATCTACGACAAGCCGATGATCTACTACCCGCTCAGCACGCTGATGCTGGCGGGCATCCGCGAGATCCTGGTCATCACGACGCCCCACGACCAGCCCGCCTTCCAGCGCCTGCTCGGCGACGGGTCCGCGCTGGGCCTGCGCTTCGCGTACGAGGCGCAGCCACGAGCGGAGGGCCTGGCCCAGGCTTTCATCATCGGGCGCCGCTTCGTCGGAACGGACGCGGTGGCCCTGGCCCTGGGCGACAACGTGTTCTACGGGAACGACCTCGTCGTCTCCCTGCAGCGCGCGGCGGAAAAACCCCGTGGCGCGACCGTGTTCGCGTACCGCGTGCGCGATCCCGAGCGCTACGGCGTGGTCGAGTTCGACGACACCGGCCGTGCCATCAGCATCGAGGAGAAGCCACCGCGGCCGCGCTCCGCCTTCGCCGTGACCGGGCTCTACTTCTACGACAACCAGGTGCTCGACATCGCGGCCGCCCTGCGCCCGTCCGCGCGGGGCGAGCTCGAGATCACCGACGTGAACCGGACCTACCTCGGGAAGGGCGAGCTGCAGGTGGAGGTGCTCGGACGCGGCATGGCCTGGCTCGACACCGGCACCCAGGAGGCCCTCTTGCAGGCGTCGAACTTCATCCAGGCCATCGAGCAGAGGCAGGGCCTCAAGGTCGCCTGCCCGGAAGAGGTCGCGTTCAAGATGGGCTTCATCACCGCCGCCGACGTCCTGCGCCTGGCCCACGCGATGAAGCGGACGGAGTACGGCGAGTACCTCGAGCGCATGATCGAGGATGAGGCGCCGTAGGCCGCGTGCGCTTCGTCCCTACCGCCATCCCCGACGTGATCCTGGTCGAGCCCGACGTGTACAAGGACGACCGCGGCTTCTTCCTGGAGACCTATCACGAGAGGAAGTACGCGCAGGGAGGGATCGTCGGGCCGTTCGTCCAGGACAACCACTCGCGCTCCGGGCAAGGGACGCTGCGCGGCCTGCACGCGCAGATCCGGCATCCGCAAGGCAAGCTCGTGCGCGCGGTGGAAGGCGAGATGTTCGACGTGGCGGTGGACATCCGGCGCGGCTCGCCCACCTTCGGCCGCTGGGTCGGCCTGCGCCTGTCCGGCGAGAACTTCAGGCAGCTCTACGTGCCCCCGGGTTTCGCGCACGGCTTCTGCGTGGTGAGCGCGCAGGTGCACGTCGAGTACAAGTGCACCGCGTTCTACGACGCGGCCGACGAGATCACGATCGCGTGGGACGACCCCGACATCGGGATCGAGTGGCCGATAGCGAAACCGATGGTCTCGGAGAAAGACAAACGGGCCCCCAGACTCAAAGA
>QHVP01000170.1 GCA_003222295.1 Acidobacteriota bacterium
GGATGATCGTTCCGTCGGGACGAGCCTTGACGACGCCGATGGGCGCGAAGTCGATGATGTCGCGATACTTCTTCTCCGATGCGCGCACCGCCTCGTAACGTTGGTCGAGGAGGCGCACCATGGCCTCGATCGAGGAGTGCAGGCTGGCCAGCTCGCGGGCCGCTCCCTTCGAGAGCGAGATCGCGGGGGCGGGCCCGCCCTCGTCCGAGCTGACCGCGGTGGCGAAGCGCTCGATGTCCTCGAGCGGCTTGAGCACCGCGCGCCGCAGGAGGAGGTACAGGAAGAAGACGAGGAGCACGTCGACGGCGGCGATGCTGACGACGATCGTCCGGAAGATCCGGCTGAGGTCCTCCTCGAGGAAGCGCGGCGTCGCATAGATCTTGAAGGACCCGACCTTCTCTCCCGAGAACGTCACGTCCCGCTCCTCCTCGAGGAGCCCTTCCGTCGGGAAGGGGCTGGTGGTGGCCACGAGCCGCCAGGCGCCGTCCCGGACCCGGGTATGGCTCTTGCCCGCGGCCTCCAGGCGCACCGCGAACACGGAGCGGTGGGCCTCTTCCGCGGCCAGGACGCGGTCGATCTGCGCGCGATCGATGTTCCACACCGGCAACGCCAGCCCGACCGCGAGCTGGTCGGCCTCGGTGATCAGGGCAACCCTCAGCGCGCCCCTGCCGTGCGCCCGGTAGGACGCGTAGTTCGCCGCGCCCACGGCGGCCATCAGCACGGTGACCACGCTGGCGAGCGCGGTCACGACCACGGCGGCGACGGAATTGCGGCGGACGTTCATGCGGGCTCGATGGCGCTCAGCGGTACGTCCTCGGGTCGAACCAGAGCCGCCGGTCGGCGAGCGGCGTCTCCGGGCCCAGGAAGGGGTTGTCGATCCGGTACGTGGTGCGAGTCTTGAGATGGAGGCGCTCGATCTTCGATCTCTGGTATCGGTCGAAGATCTCGTCGTAGCTGCCGTCCGCCAGCATCATCCGCATGCCCGCTTCGGCCCGCTCGGCCAGGCGGCGTCCCTGCAGGGTCTTGGCGAACCAGAAGTACATGGGCAGGGGATAGTACAGGATCAGGCCGTCCTCGATGCGCAGGTCGCTCAGCTCGGACCGGCGCCGCTCGTACTCCTCCAGGATCTCCACCGCCGCGCGCAGGAAGACGTCGAAGCGGCGGCTGACGAGCATCTCGAACAGCCCGTCGTAGCTGGACCCGGTCACGACCCGGAAACCGTTCGACTTCAGGATCTCCACGTCGATCCAGCCCAGCCCCAGGCCGTAGGTGAACTTCTTGAGATCGTCGAGCCCGCGCACGGCGTCGAAGCGGGCCTGCTCACCGGCGCGAATAAGGAAGATGCCGTAGCCACCGAGGTTGCGGTCCACCGGGATGCGCACGGGAACGAGCTCCCGCTCGAAATCGGGGGTGGTGCCGAGGTACATCACGGTGAGATTCGGGGTCGCGTTCCGGAGCTCGTACGCCTGCCGGCGCTCGGTCATGACCTCGGATTCCACCATGCGGTAGGACCCCCACTCCGGCTTCGTCTTCTCGAGCGCCGCCCGCAGCACCTCCCACTGGTAGGCGTAGCGGACGTCGCGCGCGGATTCCGGCGGGTGATGAATGTAGGTCATCACCTCTTCGGGCGGGGGAGCGGGGATGAAGGCGGCCCGGGGCGCGAGCGCGGCGCAGGCGACCACCGCCATGGCGGCCACCGCTGCACGCTCGTGCACCATCCCTCCGGACGCGAGGCCGGAGGACCGGTCGGACCGGCTTCGCGGCACGAGTATAGCGCCGCTCCACGCGGGGCGCCCGGTTGGGCTTCGCGGGCGGCCACGCCGATAATTGGGCGGAAGGAGCGAGCCATCGTCGGCGAGACCGCCTCCCACTATCGGGTCCTGCAGCGCCTCGGCGGCGGAGGCATGGGCGAGGTCTACCTGGCCGAGGACCTCCGGCTCCACCGGCAGGTCGCGCTCAAGATGCTCCGCGGCGGCGGTGACGACGGCGCGCGGCATCGCCTGCTGCGCGAGGCGCGCGTGGCCTCCGCCCTGAACCATCCGAACATCGCCGTCATCTACGAGATCGACGAGATGGACGGGGAGGACGGCCGGCGCAGCTTCATCGCCATGGAGTACGTGCCGGGGCAGACCCTGTCCGAGTTCGTGCGCGCGCATCCGCTCGACGTGCCGGAGGCCGTGGCCCTGATCCGGCAGGTCGCGGAGGCGCTCGCGGAAGCCCACGACCGCGGCATCGTCCATCGCGACGTCAAGTCCTCGAACGTGATGGTCACGGAGACCCGCCGCGTGAAGGTCCTGGACTTCGGGCTGGCCCAGTACTCGCCGCGCACCGACGACACCGCGAGCACCTGGAGCCGCGCCCCGGGGGACGGCGTGGGCCGCATCCTGGTGGGCACCGTGGCCTACATGTCGCCGGAGCAGGCCCTCGGGCGCGAACTCGACGCGCGCACCGACATCTTCTCGCTGGGCGTCGTCTTCTACGAGCTGGTCACGGGCGCGCTCCCCTTCCCCGGCGACAATGCGGTGCAGGTGATCGACGGGATCCTCCACCGCGAGCCGCCCGCCGCCGTGCCCCGCGTAGGCAGCGGGGGAGCGGAGCTGCAGCGCATCCTGCGGCGCATGCTGGCCAAGGACCGCGAGCAGCGCTACCAGTCCCTGCGCGAGCTCGGCCGCGACCTCGACGCGATCGGAGGCGAAGCGTCCCGCGTGGGGCTGGCGCCCGCGGCGCCGGTGGTGGCGGTCATGAGCCTCACCAACATCACCGGCAGCCCGGAGGACGACTGGCTGGGCACGGGCATCGCGGAGACGGTCACCGCCGACCTCAAGTGCGTGGAGGGCCTGACCGTGGTCGGGCGCGAGCGCGTGTGGGAGGCGGTGCGCAAGATGGGGTCGACGGGCGCGCCGGACGACGAGGCCCAGGCCACGCGCGCCGCGCGCGAGCTGGGCGCGCGCTGGGTCGTCACCGGCGGCTACCAGCGCCTGGGCGACGTCGTACGCGTCACCGCGCGCGTCACGGAGGTGGAGACGGGCACGGTCGTGCACACGGCGAAGGTGGACGGCGGCATCGGCCAGATCTTCGACCTCCAGGACCGGCTCGTGAGCGAGCTCTCCTCGGGCCTGCGCCTGCGCCTCACCCCTTCGCGAAGGGCATGCTCAACCTGCGCATCGAGAGCTACGAGGCCCTGGACCGGGCCGTCCTCTTCTTCGAGCGCGCGGTCGCCCTGGACCCCGGCTACGCGCGCGCCCATCTCCAGCTCGGTTCGACCTGGGACGTCAAGGCCGCGTATCTCACCACGCCGGAGCTCCACGAGCGCGCGATCGAGTCGTTCCGGCGCGCGATCGAGCTCGCCCCCG
Organism: Acidobacteriota bacterium; assembly: GCA_003222295.1. Taxonomy (GTDB): domain Bacteria; phylum Acidobacteriota; class Vicinamibacteria; order Fen-336; family Fen-336; genus AA29. Next base: position 3,354 of record QHVP01000170.1, read on the forward strand.
ACCTCGTGGTGGCCTGGAAGGAGCTGGGCTCCGCCCTCACCTCGCTGGGGCGCGAGGAGGAAGGCATCGAGGCCGTGCAGCGGGCGCTGGCCCTGGATCCCGCGGACGCGCCCTCCCATGGCGCGCTGGCCCGCGCGTTCTTCATCGGGCGTGCCGATTTCGACCGTGCGGCGTCCGAATACGAGACCGTCCTTCGTCTCAACCCGCAGGCGGGCTGGTCCGCGCTCCAGCTCTCACACTGCGCGGCCCTCCGGCGCGACTTCGCCCGCGGCGAGGCGGCCGCGCGTCAGGCCGCCGCCCTGCAGGAGAAGATGCAGTCGGGCCGCGACGGGGTCGTCATCGTGGGGTCGTACATGCGCCTCGGCCACCTGGCCGCGCTCCAGGGCCGCCATCGGGAAGCCCTGGAGCACCTCGAGCGGGAGCGCCGGTTCCTCGAGCAGGGGGACCATGCCCTGCGCAGCCGCACGACGATCGAGCTCCACCAGCGCATCGGCTCCGCGCATCTGCACCTGGGCGAGCACGAGGAGGCGCGCACGGCGTTCCAGGTCGCCCTTGCCATGTTCGAGGAGCGGCTGCGCCTGGGCGCCGACGATCCGTACACCCGCTTCTACGTGGCGGGCATCCACGCCCTGCGTGGCGAGCCCGAGCAGGCGCTGAGCAGCCTGGGCCGGGCCGTGCGGATGCGGCGTCGGTTCAATGTGGCCCGCGCCCGCATCGAGCCGGAGTTCGCGCCGCTCAGGGACGACCCGCGGTTCAAGGAGCTGGTGGGAACGGAGTAGATCGATCGGCCTGGGTTAGCCGATGGAGGTTGGGGCCAGGTCGGTCTGTCATCAGGAACGGACTTGCAAGGAATCGAACAACGCGCTAGAGTTCATAACTGAACCGCGGTTCATTTAACGGAGGATGGAAATGGGCGCCACCTCTCCCGAAGCATCCGAACGGGAATCCCTGAGGATCGCCGAAGCTTCGCGCCAGCAGGAGTGGGCGCGACCCAGCTTCATGCGCGAGCTGTTCCT
>QHVP01000016.1:0-1805 GCA_003222295.1 Acidobacteriota bacterium
CAAGCGGCTCGACGTGACGGTGGAGGCGGACCGCGAGGAGTACCGGCCGGCGGCCAAAGCGCGCATCGAGGCCGGAGTGAAGGACGGCCATGGGCGCGGCGCGCCCGCGGAAGTCACGCTGTGGGCGGTGGACTACGGCGTGCTCTCGCTGACCGCCTACAAGACGCCGGACGTCCGGGCTTCGGTATGGGTGGACAAGGCGCTCCAGGTCCTGACCGAGGACTCGCGGCAGAACATCATCAGCCGCCGCGTCCTCGTCTCCAAGGGAGGCGACGAGGGCGGCGGCGGGGGAGAGGACGCGGGACCGGGCACCCCCGTGCGCAAGGACTTCCGCGTGCTCGCCTTCTGGCTGGGCTCGCTCGTCACCGACGGCTCGGGCCGCGGCACCACCGAAGTCGTGCTGCTGCGCGCGGCCTTCCCGCGCTTCCTCGCCCCGGGGGACACCGCCCGCTTCGGCGCGGTGCTGCACAACCAGCTCGGGGACAAGGGCACGGCGATCGTGACCATGCGCAGCCTCGATCCCTCCCTGCTCGAGGTGGTGGGGGACGCGAAGAAGACGGTGCCCATGGCCGGCGGCGGCGCCAGCGAGGTGCCCTTCGACTTCCGCGCACGAGCGGTCGGCCGCGCCCGTCTGCAGATGACCGCCAAGCTGCTGGGCGAGACGGACGCGTTCGAGGAGACGGTGCCGGTCGAGGTGCTCGTCTCGCCCGAGGTCGTGGCCGCTTACGGCCAGACGCGCGACCAGGCGCACGAGATGCTCGAGCTGCCCGCGGGCGTCGTGCCCGCCTTCGGGGGCCTGCACGTCGACACCGCGTCCACGGCGCTCGTGGGCCTCGGCGAAGGCGCGCGCTACCTCGTCGAGTATCCGTACGGCTGCGCCGAGCAGCGCTCGTCGACGGCGCTGGCCCTCGCCCTGGCCGCGGACCTCGGGGACGCCTTCCGCCTGCCCGGAATCGATCCGGCCAAGCTCGAGGACGTCGCGGGGGCGACCTTCAAGGAGCTGGAGGGCTTCCAGTGCGCGGACGGAGGGTTCGCGTTCTGGAAGGGGGAGTGCAGCACGGCGTCTCCCTACCTGACGAGCTACGTCACGCATGTGCTGCAGCGGGGGCAAGCGCTCGGACATCCCGTGACGCCCGCCGTGCTGGCCCGGGCCTACACGTACCTGGAGGCGAAGCTGGCCGGCGATCGACCGGCCAACGAGAGCTGGTGGCCCGCCTACACCGCCTGGCAGGCGTTTGCGGTGAAGGTCCTGGCCGAGGGTGGGCGGCCCCAGGACAGCCATCTCACCCGTCTCTTCGGCTTCGCCGACCGCATGCCCGTCTTCGCGCTCAGCTATCTGCTCGATGCGCTCACCGCGAGCGGCGACACCGGCCCGCGCGCGGACGAGCTGCAGCGCCGGATCCGCAACGCGGTGGCCAGCGAGGGCGGTTCCGCCCACGTGGAGGAGCTGTCCGATCCGTACCTGCTGTGGTTCTGGAACTCGAACGTGCGCTCGACGGCCGTCGTGCTGAGCAGCCTCGTCCGGCGCGCGCCCTCCGACCCGCTCGTGCCGGGGCTGGTGCGCTGGCTGCTCGCCGCGCGCAAGCAGGGCCGCTGGAGCAACACCCAGGAGAACGGCGTGGCCCTGGAGGCCCTCGTCGACTACTACAAGCGAGCGGAGGCGGAGCCGCCCGACTTCCGGGCCCACGTGAGCCTGGGTCGCGACATGCTGGTCACGCAGGAGTTCCACGGTCGGACCACGACCGCGCAGGCCCTGGACGTGCCCATGCAGACGCTGGACGGCAAGGGCGCGCCGGGGCAACGGC
>QHVP01000016.1:1849-2432 GCA_003222295.1 Acidobacteriota bacterium
CGCGCGCCTGAAGTACGCGGCGGATGCCTTGATGCAGGACGGGCTCGATCAAGGATTCCGGATCGAGCGCGCGTACGCGCCGGCCACGGCGAGGGGCGAGGCCAGTGCCGATGTGTCCGCCTCCGCCGCCCCCGCGTCGTTCAAGGCGGGCGACCTCGTCCGCGTCACCCTCACCCTGCGCCTGACCAAGGAACGGCGATACGTCGCGGTCACCGACCCCCTGCCCGCGGGCTTCGAGCCCGTCGAGTCGTGGTTCGCGACCACCGCCTCCGACCTCGCGCGCGCCCAGGACGAGCAGCCGACCTCGGGAGACGAGTGGGCGCTGTGGCGGCGCGGCGGCTTCGATCGCGTCGAGCGGCACGACGATCGCGTGCTGCTCTTCGCCACCCGCATCTCCGAGGGCGAGCACACCTTCACCTATGTGGCGCGCGCCACCACCTCCGGCACCTTCCGGACCGCGCCCACCCACGTCGAGGAGATGTACGAGCCGGAAGTCTTCGGCCGTACCGGCTCCGCCGTCGTCACGGTGCAGCCATGAGGCGGCTCCGCCGCCGGACGGCCGGGATCGTCCTCGCGGGGGCGG
>QHVP01000016.1:2575-15826 GCA_003222295.1 Acidobacteriota bacterium
GGATCGGTCCGCTCGCGGTCGCGCGCGCCCTCTGGCACGACCTCCGCGCGGGACGAATGATCGAGGGGGCATCGACGCTCACGCAGCAGACGGTCAAGGTGCTGACCCACCGGGATCGCTCGGCGGCGGGGAAGCTGCGCGAAGCCGTGCTCTCGCTGCGCGTCGAGCACCGCCTCTCGAAGCGCGAGATCGTGGCCCTCTACCTGAGCGTCGCGCCCTATGGGAACCAGCTCCAGGGCGCGGAGGCGGCCAGCCGCGCCTACTTCGACACTTCCGCGGAGAACCTCACGCCGGCCCAGGCCGCCCTGCTGGCCGGGCTGCCGCAGAGGCCGACGGCGCTCGATCCCTATCGGCACCTCGATGCCGCGCTTGGGAGGCAGAAGTGGGTGCTGGAACGAATGTGCACCGTGGGCCTCCTCTCCGCCGAGGACTACGAGTCGGCCCGGCACGAGCGGCTGCGCATCGTGCGCACGGAGCACGCCTTCCTCGCGCCCCACTTCGTGGAGCAGGTGCTGGCCAGGGCGCCGGCACCGCCTCCGCGGCGGATCGTGACGACGCTCGACGCTGCGCTCCAGCGCGAGGTGGCGGGGATCGTGGATCGGGATCGGGCGCGGCTCATCCGCCACGGCGCCTACAACGTGGCGGTGGCGGTGCTCGACAACCTCACGTCCGAGTGGCGCGCGTGGGAAGGTTCGGGCGACTACCTCGACCAGGATCACGGCGGGGCCATCGACGGCGTCGTCACGCCCCGGCAGCCGGGCTCGGCCCTCAAGCCGTTCACGTACGCCCTCGCCTTCGAGCAGGGTTACACCCCGGCGTCGGTCCTGCCGGACCTGCCCGCGCATTTTCCGACCGCGGCCCAGGGGATCCTCTACAGCCCGCGGAACTACGACGGCGTGTTTCGCGGTCCCCTGCGCGCGCGCGCCGCCCTCGCCGGGTCCGAGAACGTACCCGCAGTGTGGCTGCTCTCCCGCATAGGGGTGCCCGATCTCCTGCGCGTGCTGCGCCGCGTCGGCCTCACCACCCTCGAGAAGACCCCCGATTACTACGGCTATGCGCTCACCATGGGCGACGCCGAGGTACGCCTCGACGAGCTCGTCGCCGCTTATTCCGCGATCGCCCGCGGCGGGACCTGGCGGCGGCCGACGTTCGTGCCACGGGTCGCTCCCGCCTCCGAGGAGCGCGTCCTGTCGCCGCGCGCGGTCTTCTGGCTGGCGGACGTCCTCTCCGACGATGGCGCACGCGCGTACATCTTCGGCGCCGGCGGCAGCCTCGACTTCCCGTTCCCGGTGGCGGTGAAGACGGGGACGTCGCAGGCCTACCACGACAACTGGACGATCGGCTTCACCCGCGACGTCACCGTCGGGGTGTGGGTCGGAAACTTCGACCGCACGCCCCTCCAGAATTCGTCCGGAGTCACGGGCGCGGCCCCCATCTTCCACGATGTGATGCTGGCCGCGCAGGCGCGGATCGGGGGCCGCGTGCCCGCCGCGGACGACCCGCTGGTCGACCGTCCGTCCGATCTCGCGCCGCGCGTGATCTGCGCGCTCTCGGGGCGGGACGCGACGGCGTACTGCCCGCGACTCGAAACTGAGTGGATTCCCGCCGACCGTCCGGCCGCGCCCTGCCGCTGGCATGGCCCCGCCGGCGATCGCGTGGTCGTCTCCTGGCCTCCGGCCTATCGTGCCTGGGCTCGACAGCAGCGGCTGATGAGCTCGACTCCGGCTGCCTTCGCCTCCACGTCCGCCCCGGCACGGGCCCGCGACCTACCTCTTCGATCCGACCCTGCGCGCCGAGTTCCAGACTCTCCCGCTGCGCGCGGTCACGGGCGCGGCGGCAGCCCGGCTGGCCTGGGAGGTGGATGGCCGCGCGATCGGAGCGGCACCGGCGGACCGCGCGTTGGACTGGCCTCTCTCCCGAGGAGAGCACACGGTCGCGGTCAGCGATGGGCGGGAGAGAGACGAAACGGCGATCCTCGTAAAATAGGATCTCAGCGTTCCTGAGAACGCCTGTGTGGTCGCGCAGGCTTCGCCGGCCGTCGATGCGGCTTCAGAAGACGGTCCAGCCTCTGTTCAACGGACGCCCGTCGCGGACCAGGGGGAATCCGCGCGACCCACTCCTGAACCTTCCGCTTGTCGAAGCCCCGGGGGATCTCGATCTCGGGGAGATGAGCAAACATCCTGCTTCGTGTCGGCCCGAGATACAGCGTGTCGAGGAGTGCTTTTTCGGGCGAGGCCAACCGTACGCCTGATTCCTTGAGGGTCTCGTAACCACCAAAGAATGTTGGTGCCAGCCGGTGGATCGAGAAGGCACCGAGGGTCGTCTTGACTCTTCGCGTCTGGGCAAGCGAAGCCACATAGATGACCTCCGGGACCTGGCTCACCATGCCGCGCAGGTAGAGAGCGGATTGGAACGAAACATAGGACGGCAGCGGTGCCGTGAGGTATTCCGGCAAGACAAGCGGATCCAGGGCGGGATCGATGGCCCAGAGCCCGTGCCGAATCTTCGTCAAGAGTCCCGCGGCCGCGAGCCTCTTCAGCGTCTGCGTCGCCGCGGAGCGTTCCACACTCAAGGCAAGTGTCACGTCATTGGTCGTCACGACCCGCTTTCCAAGGCCACGCAGATGCGCCAGGGCGGACGCGGCATTCATGACTTGAACTCCTCGAGCCGTTCCGCAACCAGCTCACACATGCGATCCCAAGCATCGCGCGTGCCATAGATGGCCTGGTCCTCTTCGGAGAGGTACGGGACCACCTGAGCTTTGAACGCGTCGTACCCGAGTGAAAGTGCGCGTTCGACGGCTTCGGGGACCAATGCTCCTACATCGCGCGGAAGAGGACGAGGATCGGCGTTCGTCGTGCGGAGGAGGTGATCGAGGTCCCAAACGTCACGCGCCTGAGTCTCGGAGCGGCCGGCCAGCGCCTGGATCTTCTGCCGTATCGCCGAGCGCGCCGTGTAGTGGTTCGCGGTCGGTGCAGGGATTCCGTAGGGACGGACGATATCGGGACGAACCGGCTCCAGGGCGTACTCTTCGTTTCGGGTCCCCCGCCTGCTGAATTCGACTTTCGTGTGCAGAGGAACCGAGACCGCGGCCGCCTTCAGTTCAATCTTCCACCGCTGGGTGGTATCGGTCTGTTTCGGTTTGGAGACACGAGTGATCTCGAGGCCCTGGGTCGTGAGCACCTCCGCCAATGAGCGGGATAGCAATACCCTATCGAACCGTTCGCGTAGGACGTGTTGCGCACACTTGATGGCGTCGAGGTCCAGGTCTTCCGAGTAGCGTCGACTGCCGAACCATGCACGGAGGTTCACCCCCCCTTTGACGACCCAGTTCTCTCGGTTGAGTCGAGCCTCGAGCATCCGAAGGAGACTCAGATGGAAGGACTCGATGTGTTGGACTTGCGACTTCACCGATCGATAATCGCTAATATTGACTCTAATGTCAATATTAACTGCTATCGTTGGATCCGGCCCGCCGGTTCCTCCAGCGACCCACTGCTAACGAAATGGCGGCATCGCTGCCCTTCGCGCCAGGGCGGCGCGCAAGACCACGCCCGTGGCCTGCGCGGGCGGCTCGATCCCGAGCAGCAGGCAGAGGGTGGGCGCGACGTCGATTTGTCGTATGACACCGAGCGGCGCCCCTTCCGCCACCCCCGCCCCCGCCAGCGCGAAAGCCGCGTGCATGGCCGGCTTCTCGGGGCGCGCGGACACGTTGTAGCCGGGGGCGACCGAAAGATACAGGTCGCCGCCGGCGGGTCCCCCGAAGGAGGGCACGTGGCCCGGCGTCCGGGAATCGAGCACGTCGACCACGATCGGGGCGCGGGCGGTCGCGCCGGGCACGTTGCGCAGGGCCTGGACGACCGCGCGGCGCACCGCGTCCTCCTCCTCGGGCTTCACGATGCCGCCCGCGCGCGCGGTGCCGTTGATGAAGACGTACTGCCCGGAAGAGTAGTACGCCTGCGTATGCGCGAGGTCGACGCGTCCCGCGGCGTCGAGGACGAGAAGGCCGGCCTGCTTGAAGAGGACGTTGGGACGGAGCTCGCGATCCACTCCCATCACGCCGTGGTCCCCGCCCACGGCGACGATCGTGTCCTTCCCTCCGCGCCGGACGAGGTGGCCGATCTCGCCGTCGGCCAGGCGCAGCACGTCATCCAGGAAGGGACGGAGGCGCGCGGCCAGGGCGGGATCGTGCGAGGGCAGGCTCGGATCGAGGTATCCGTACCAGAGGTGGACGGCTTCATCCGGGAAGGGCAGGTAGGTCAGGAGCAGCTCCCACCCCGTGCGATCGATCGCGAAGTCGTTGACGCGCGACATCTGCCGCACGACCAGGGCCACCGTCTCGAGGTAGCGCCGCTCGGCGGTGCCGTCGCCGCCCGACCAGAGCGGCGCGCCGAGCTGGCCCCGCTCGTACGCCGAGGCCGCCGCGTTGCCGACGAACCCGCCGCTCGCTTCGAAGGCGGCCGCCTCGAGCCGCGGCTTGCTCGAGCGCAGGACGTGCGGCGCGGTGCGGTAGAGGGTGACCGCCGACCCGTCCGGCGCCAGGGCGAAGAGACGGAAGTAGACGGCGGCGTCGCCTCCGGCCATGGGAACCGCGACCCCCGCGAAGGCGGACGCATCGGCACGCAGGGCTCCGGGCTTGAGGGTCACGCCGCCCCGGGAGTCGCCGTCGAGGGTGAGGAGGAGGGTGTCGAAGCCATGGGCGGGATCGCGGGGATCGTCGTAGAGCAGCCCGTCGAAGCGGACCCCGAGGTCCTCGAGGGCGACCGCGCGTGTTTCTCCCTCGTGCTCGGGGAGCGGGCCCAGCCATTCGACGCTCGCGGCGCGGAGGTCGGCCGCGCCGTAGAGACGGTCCTGCGCCTTCAGGCTCTGGTAACCGTCGAACAGGGTGAGGTGTCGCCCGTAGTAGCCGGGGAAGCGATGGTCGGCGAGATAGGTGCTGAAGGGATAGACGTGCGTCGCGGAGACGACGGTGACGTCGAGGTCCTGCCGTGCCGCCGCCGCCCAGATGGGCTCCGCCTTGAGGGAGAGGGAGCTGTATCCGCTCACCCCGTCGGTGATGGCCGCTCCGGAGGGGACGATCTCGTTCCCGGTGATCCCGTTGCGGTCGCTCCAGGCGCCCGTATAGAGCGCGGCATGTCCGGGGGCGGTCTTGCTCGGCATCGTCGTGAGCGAGCCCCGAGCGGTTGCGCCCCGGCGGCGAAGGTCGGCGAGGTTCGGCATCACCCCGCGCGCCACGGCATCGTCGAGCAGGGGCGCGGCCGCGGCGTCGAGGCTGAGGAGGATGGCGCGCGCGCCGTGGCGGACGTAGGGCACACGGTAGGACTCGTCGAGAGCGGGGCGTCCCGCTTCCTCCCACGCGCTCAGCCATAGCGACCCGGTGTCGGAGGCGGACGCGCCGAGCCGCGCCACCAGGCGGGAGGACTCGCGCGCGTAGAACTTCGAGTAGTACTCGTCGTCGTAGCGCTCGTCCTCCGGCGTCTCCGCGAGGTCCCGCCCGGTGACGGACTCGCGGTCGGAGACCAGCACCTGCAATGAATGAAGATACGAGTCCCGCAGGACGTCGAATACGTGGGCGACCGGATCGCCGAGGTGCTGGGCCGCCGCCGGCTCCACTGCCGCCTCGAGCTGCAGGCGGTTGCGTTCGACGAGATCGGATTCCCAGCGCGCGTGCAGGCCGCGCTGGCCCGTGAGCTGCCCGTCGTAGTTGTCGGTGGCGTGCAGGGGCACGTGCGCGTCGGCGACGAGGTGGCAGAGGGTGCCCGCGCGCTCGAGCGCGCGCGGCAGGTCGCGGTCGCGGAAGGCCTGGACGAGGCCGCGGTACACCTCGTCGATCTTCCAGGGCAGGCGGCCCTTGGCCGTGATGTCCTTGCCGAAGCGGGCGATGTTCTCTCTCTCCACGCGCGAGATCGCGTCGAACGGGTAGGCGCCGCCGAAGGCGTCCATGTCCAGGAAGTGGTCGGGGTCGCTTGCACCCGACCGCTGCAGGTCGGGGGTGATGGCCTGCTCGGTGAGGTAGGCGGCATTGGCCTCGAACACCCGGCGCAGGGGCGGAGGGAGGGTGCCCACGGCCTTCCTTGCGATAAGGCGGTGGCCGGTGAATCCCCACGCACCCGCCGGGGCGGGGACGAGCGCGAGAGCGAGGGCGGCGGCGGGCAGGACACGACGCAGCGCCGGCCTCGCGGCGCGGGGCCGCAGCCGAGCATGGGCAGCCCTCACGCGGGCGCTACCTGAGGCTCACGGTGAGGGAGACGGGCTGTCCGTTGCGCAGCACGATCGCGGTCAGCGTGCTCTGGTTCTGGAGCCGGGGCCACAGCCCGATCAGGGTGGCCATGCTGTCGATGGGAGTGTCGTTGATCTGGGTGAGGACGTCGCCGGCGCGCAGGCCGGCTTCGGTGAGCAGGCTGTTCTCGGGCACGCGGGTCAGGGTGAAGCCGGCGACGCGGCCCGCATCGATGGCGGGCATGAGCGTGGTCTCGGCCAGGATGCGCGGGGCTTCCTCGCCGATGCGGCGCTCCACGTCGCGCCGGGTCAGGACATGGGCCCCCGGATCGCTGGCGGCGGGCGCGGCCCGCGCCACCGCGGCCGAGCCCGGATCGCCGGAGAGGCGCAGGTCGAGGCGGCGGCCCTCGAACTCGAGCGTCACGGAGTCGAGGACGATGGCGGCGACGCGGCCCCCGAACGCGCTCTCGCCGATCCCGACCACGCGCGTGCGGCCCCCCGAGCGCAGCAGGACCACGGAGTGCGAGGAGTCGCGGCTGGCCACGATGCCGACGGCGGCCAGGTCCGCCGGAGTAGTGGCGAGAGCGGCAGCGAGGAGGGCGGCGAACATGTCCCCGATTATACGGTCCCCGCCGGACGTGCGTGCTATAGTCCGCGGGCTCCTCACCGCCGACGAGACGCGACATGTCGAGCCTCCGCTTCCTCCCTCCATCGTCCGAGAGTCCGGATCGCCGCTTCGGCGCGCGCATGAAGCGCTTCTTCCTGGAGCGTTGGTCCGGCCGCATCCTCCTCGCCTCGCTCGCGCTCTACGCGGCGGACCGGGCCGGGGCCCCCCTCCCGTGCGGGCTCGGCGCCTGCAGCCGCGTCAGCCTGTTCGTCTACGCGGCCTGGGGGGTCGTGCGCGTGGGGCGCTACCTCGTGCGCCGCCTGCTCTGGCGGATCCGCACCAAGCTCCTCGTGTCCTATCTCTTCATAGCCGTCGTGCCCGTCGTGCTCCTCCTGCTCCTCTTCGGGCTGGCCGGCGTCCTCTTCTCCGGCCTCGTCGCCTCCCACATCGTGGTGGCGGAGGTGGATCGCACGGCGGTGCTTCTGCGCACCACCGCGGAGGCGGCGCTGGCCGACATGTCGGCGGACGACGCCGGCTCGCGTACCTCGCTCGAGCGCCACCTCGAACCGGTGCGGATCGCGCATCCCGACCTCGTGTTCTCCCTCTGGAGGGGTGACCGCGTCGTCGCGGCCAGTTCCGATGCTCCGGCCACCCTGCCGGAGTGGACGCGGCCGGACGGCTATGCGGGTCTCGTGCGCGCGAAGCCGGACGACGACGCGACCATGCTGACCGGGCTGGCCCGCCGCGGCGACCGCGCGCTCCTGCTCCAGGTCCCGGTGGACGAGAGCCTGTTCGCGCCGCTGGAGAAGCGGATGGGCATCCAGTTCGTCACCTCCGGCGGCCGTGTGCGCCGGGAAGGCCGGGGGTTGCGGGTGCACATCGGGGACGAGGCACGAAAGCGCGTCCGCGCCGAAGAGAAGCTCCCCGGCATCTCGTTCCCGGCGACGCCGGAGGCGCGGCAATGGGCGGACGGCAAGAGCGACCTCGTCCCCATGCTGTTCCACTTCCAGCCCTATGACCTCTTCCGCCGGCTCTCGCCGGGGACGGTCAACGTAGGGGACGTGCTCGTGAAGCTGCTCGCGGTGGTGGCGGGCGTGTTCCTGGTGATGTATTTCGCCGCCCTGGTCCTCGGCCTCATGCTCGCGCGATCCATCACCGGCAACATCCACGAGCTCTATCGCGGCACCGAGCGCCTCCGTCACGGCGACTTCGGCAACCGCATCCGCGTCCAGAGCAGCGACCAGCTCGGCGACCTCGCGGAATCCTTCAACGTGATGGCGGCGAGCATGCAGGGCCTGCTCATGGAGCAGGCGGAGAAGCAGCGGCTCGAGGAGGAGCTGCGCATCGCGCGGCAGATACAGATGAGCCTCCTGCCCCAGGGGGCGGTGACCCTGCCCGGCCTGCGCGTCTCCGCCCTCTGCCTGCCCGCGGCGGAGGTGGGCGGGGACTACTACGACCTCCTGCCCCTCTCGCCCACGCGCATGGGCGTCCTGGTCGCGGATGTGTCCGGCAAGGGAACCTCGGCCGCGCTCTACATGGCCGAGCTGAAGGGCCTCGTGCTCTCCCTCTCGCGCATCTACGACTCGCCGGCGCGGCTGCTCTCCGAAGCGAACCGCATCCTGGCCACGACCCTCGACCCGCGCTCCTTCATCACGATGACCTACGCGGTCGTGGACACGGCCACGCAGACCATGCGCTATGCGCGCGCCGGCCACAATCCGATGATCCACCTCGAAGCGGACAGCGGCCGTACGCGCGTGCTGACGCCGCCCGGGTTGGGGCTCGGCATCGACGAGGGCGCCCGCTTCGACCAGATCCTGGAGGAGGCGGAGGTGCCCCTGCGCAGCGGCGACCTGTTCCTGTTCTTCACCGACGGACTCTCCGAGGCCATGAACGGCCGCGCCGAGCTGTTCGGCGAGCGCCGCCTCCGCGACGTGATCGAGTCCGCCGGCAACGTGGGGGAGGAGGCGTCGGCGTTGAAGGACCGCATCCTGACCGCGATCCGCACCTTCGTCGGCGACGCCGCCCAGAACGACGACATGACGATGGTGATCCTCAAGGTGGTATGAATGGACCGGCTCCCATGGCTCTTCCTGGCCGCGGCTCTCGTGTCGCGTGAGGCGGCGGCGTCGCCCGCCGCCGACCTCGTCCTGCGCGGAGGCCGCGTGTGGGCGGGGAAGGGCCTTCCCGCCGCCACCGCCGTCGCGGTCAAGGAGGGCCGGGTGACCGCGGTGGGCGGCGAGGCCGACGTCGCCTCCTTGATCGGGCCCGGCACGCGCGTCGTCGACCTGCACGGCCGCCTCGTCGTGCCCGGCTTCAACGACGCGCACGTGCACTTCCTGAGCGGTGGCTTCGGCCTCCTGTCCGTCGACTTGCGCGATGCCCGCGACGAGCAGGAGTTCGCGCGCCGCATCGCGGAGCACGCGCGCACCCTGCCCAAGGGGACCTGGATCCAGGAGGGGAACTGGGACCACGAGGCCTGGCCCTCCCGGACGCTGCCGACGCGACAGCTCATCGACGCGGTGACCCCCGAACATCCCGTGTTCGTGCAGAGACTGGACGGCCACATGGCCCTGGCCAACTCGCTGGCCCTCCGCCTGGCCGGCGTCACGCGCGGGAGCCGGGATCCCGACGGCGGCACCATCGTGCGCGATGCCGCGGGCGAGCCCACCGGCATCCTCAAGGACAACGCGGAGGAGCTGGTCACCCGCGTCATCCCCGAGCCCTCGCGGGAGATGAACCTCCGGGCCGCCCGCGCCGCCTTGAAGGAGGCGGCGCGAGTGGGCGTCACCACCATCCAGGACAACTCCTCGATCGACGCCTTGCGCTCGTACCAGGACCTGCGCGCGCGCGGGGAGCTGACCGCGCGCTTCTACGTGTGGCGCTCCATCTCGTCGCGGGAGCCGCTGGAGAAGGCCGGTCTGACCTCGGGGCTGGGCGACGACTGGATTCGCCTGGGCGCGCTGAAGATCCTCTCCGACGGGTCGATGGGATCCGGCACCGCCGCCTTCTTCGACCCCTATACCGACGACCCCGCGACGAGCGGGCTGCTCCTCTACCCGGTGCCGGAGCTGGAGCGCCTCGTGCGCGAGGCCGATGCCGCCGGATTCCAGCTCGCCGTGCATGCGATCGGCGACCGCGCGAACAGCCTCGTCCTGGACGCGTTCGAGAAGGCGGCCGCGGCCAACCCGCCGCGGGAGCGCCGCTTCCGCATCGAGCACGCGCAGGTCGTGCGCAAGGCCGACCTCGCGCGCTACGAGCGGCTGGGAGTGATCGCCTCCATCCAGCCCTCGCACGCCATCGACGACATGCGCTGGGCGGAGCGGCGCATCGGCAAGGAGCGCGCGCGCGAGAGCTACAACGTCCGCTCGTTCACCGCCGCCGGGATCCCCGTGGCCTTCGGCACGGACTGGTTCGTGGAGCCCCTCGACCCGCGCCTCGGCCTCTACGCCGCGATCACGCGCGAACGCCCCGAGGGCGGTCCTCCCGGGGGATGGTTCCCGGAGGAGAAGATCTCGCTCGCCGAGGCCCTCGACCTCTACACCCGCGGCTCGGCCTACGCGGAATTCGCGGAGAAGGAAAAGGGCACGCTCGCGCCGGGCATGCTCGCCGACCTCGTGGTCTTCGCGGACGACCTGTTCCGGATCCCTCCCCGGCAGATCCTGACTACGCCCGTGGACCTCACCGTGGCCGGCGGCCGCGTCGTGTTCGATCGCGCGGCCGATGAGGCGGGGACTTCGCGGTAAGAGGGCGCGTGGACGAAGAGCGGACGGCCGCCTTGCGCGCGCTCGAGGAGCGCCTCCGCCACCGGTTCGCCGACCTCGCCCTGCTCGATCGCGCCCTCACCCACACCAGCCACGCTCACGAGCGCGCCGCCCCGTCCTCGCGGCACAACGAGCCGCTCGAGTTCCTGGGCGACGCCGTGATCGGCTTCCTGGTCGCGGAGCTGCTCCACCGACGCGATCCCGAAGGCTCCGAGGGGGGGAAGAGCAAGGCCCGTGCGCACCTGGTGGCGGCCCCCAGCCTGGCCCGGCGGGCCTCCGCCCTGGGCCTGCCCGATCTTCTTTTATTGGGGCGCGGAGAGGAGAAGACGGGCGGCCGCCAGAAGTCGGCCCTCTGGGCGGACGCGTACGAAGCCCTGGTCGCCGCGCTCTACCTCGACGGCGGGCTGGAGGCGGCCGCGCGGTTCGTGTCCCACGAGTTCGCGCCGGACCTTGCCTCGCCGCAGCTGCCGGAGCCGGGCGACTACAAGAGCACGCTCCAGGAAGTCCTCCAGGCGCGCGGCGAGCCCGTGCCCGATTACGTGACGGTGGCGGAGGAGGGACCCCGCCATCGCCGATCCTTCCGCGTGCAATGCCTGGTCGGCGGGCGGCTGGTGGCCGAGGGTCAGGGGTACTCGAAGAAAGAGGCGCAGCAGGAGGCGGCGCGGCGCGCCTTGCCCCTCCTACGCCTCCCCGAGCCGTGAGACGAGAGGAGGAGCCATGGCCAGCGTGACCGTGCGATCGGGACCGGGACTGATGCAGGAGATCCAGGCGGGCGGGCACACGCTGCGCGCGGACGAGCCGGTGGCCGTGGGCGGTACCAACGCCGGCCCCGACCCCTACGCCCTGCTGCTGTCCGCCCTCGGCGCCTGCACCGCGATGACGCTCCGCCTGTACGGCGCCCGCAAGGGCTGGCCGCTCGGCGAAGTGGTCGTGGCGCTGGACATCGGGCGCGCGTACGCGGAGGACTGCGCCCATTGCGAGGATCCGCGCGCGATGGTGGACCAGATCACGCGCCGCATCACGGTCGGCGGCGATCTCGATCCGGCCCAGCTGGCCCGGCTGGGCGAGATCGCGAAGAGGTGTCCCGTGCACAAGACGCTCACGGCCGGCGTGCGCGTGCAGGACGAGATCGTAGCGAGGGCGTGACCGTCCCCGAGTCCCGCGCCCCGGCCGCCTCGCGACGCGGGCTCCTCGCGGCCGCAGTCCTGGTGGGCGCGATCGGGCTGGCCGCGGGAGCGGTCGCCACGAGCAGCCTGCGCCTGGACGGCGCGACGGGCGATTGGCGCGGCGCGTCCGAGGGCCTGTACCGGTCGAGCCAGCCCGGGATCCTGACGGCGGGCCGGCGGGTCGTCGTGCATTTCCACGGGTTGGACGGCCGGCCCGCCGTGCTCGAGGTCGTCGCGGCGGCCCGGCCCGCCTCGCCGGCCGTGACCCTCACCGCCGCCGCCGGCCGGGCGCGCCTCGAAGTCCCGGTCGGGCTCGAGCCGACCTCCGTCCGCATGCCCATTCCCCGGGGCACGCACGATGTGGACCTCCTCATCGAGGCCAACGCGATCTTTCGCGTGTCACGGATCGCGCTGATCCGCTCGCTCGACGCGACGACGGCGGCCGTCATCGTCATGGCGGCACTCCTGGGCGTGACGGCGCTCGTCACGACCTGGCGGAAGGGCCCGCGCTGGGCGGCCATGGCCTGGGGAGGGCTCGCCTCCCTGGCCGTCCCCTTGCTCTGGACGTTCGCGGCCGACCCCGCGTCCTCGCTGCGCGTCGCCGCGCCGACGCGGGACGCCCTGCGCGTCGCGCTCGTGGCCGCGCTGTGGCTGGCCGCCCTTGCCTTCGCGCGGTCACGCCTCGCGTCCGCGGCGGCCATCGTGGGGACGGTGGCGCTCCTCCACCTGCCGACCGTCTGGTACGGCTTCCATCAGGACGACTTCGTGCTGGCGCGTGGCTGGCCGGGGAAGGAGCTGGCCTCGACCCTGCACGGCGAGTTCGACCCGAGCGGGATGATCCCCTCGTACTACCGGCCGATGGTGAGGCTGAGCTGGGCCCTGGACCACGCGTGGTGGGGCCCATGGACCGCCGGGTATCACGCGACGAACCTGTGTCTCCACGCCGCGGCCGGCGTGGTGCTCGTGGCCCTGCTCCGCCGCGTGGCGCTCCCCGCCCCCGGCGCTCTCCTCGGTGCGCTGGCCTGGGTCGCGCATCCGCTGGCGGCGTCGACGGCGGCCTGGGCGAGCGCGCGCGGGGACAGCCTGATGGCCATCTTCTACCTGGCCGCGCTGCTGGCCTTCAGCGCCCCGGGCGCGCCGACCCGCCGCTCGCAGGTGACGCTGGCCCTGCTTTCTGCCCTCGCGCTCGGCAGCAAGGAGATGGCGGCGTCGCTGCCCCTGGCCGCGCTGCTTCTCCATCGTGTCCTTCTGCCTCGGCCGGACCGGGCCCTGCGTCGCCGCCGTCTCGCGGTCATCGCGGCCGTCACCGCCGCCTACGTCGTGCTCTGGGCGCTGCTCTTCGCGGGCAAGCTCGTGGGCCGCGTATCGTCGGGCCCGCGCTGGGCGGGCTTCGATCTCCACGACCCGGGCCACTGGCTGCGCCTCATCCCGGGGCTGTACGCGCCGGTGCTGCTGCCCACGTGGTACGAAGAGTGGTGGCTGACCCCGCTCGAGG
>QHVP01000175.1:0-3520 GCA_003222295.1 Acidobacteriota bacterium
AGCCGTCCACGTAGACGCGGGTCTGCTGGGGGTCGACGATCACGCGCAACGATCCGCTGTCGCGGTAGCGGCCCCGGTAGTAGTACGGCGCGTAGCCATAGGAGCCGCTGTAGTAGAACGGCGAGTACCCGTAGGCGCCGTAGTAGAAGGGGTCGAAGGCGTCGTAATAGTAGTTGCGGCCATAGTAGTTTGGCGAGCCGTAGTAGTAGTTACGGCCGTTGAAATGGTCGCCGGTGCCGGTGCCCGGACGCGGGTGGCGCCGTTGCGCGTCGGTCTGGGGCGGCGAGGAATCGCGGCTGTCCCCCGACGACGAAGAGGACGAGGACGACGAGCTCGATGAGCTCTGGGAGGCGCCGGAGTGATGCTCGCCCGCGCTCGACGAGCCGCCACCGCCTCCCCCTCCCCGTGGTACGGCATGGTCCTGGACAGCGGACACGAGCGCGGGCACCGCAGTCAGGCCCAGGGTGAGTGCGAACGCCGTCCAACGTCCCCTCATCGCGACCTCCAGGTCAGATCGAACTGACGACGGCCCGTGCAAGCCACGTACCGCCTGAGTGTGCGCCCATAAACCGTCGCAGATCAAGCAGTTCATCCGGCGCCGCTCGGACGTGCTGTCCGCGAGGAGAGACAACCCGGCCTGCACCTGCGACCCCGGGATGACACGGCTATACTGCGCTTCTGCCGATGCCCCGCCTGCTCATCTCGTGCGGCGAAGCGTCGGGCGATCTCTACGGCGCGGAGCTCGTCCGCCATCTTCGTGAGCGCGTGGCCGGGCTCGACGTGCTCGGCCTGGGCGGCGACCGGCTGCAAGCCCAGGGGGCATCCCTCTTCGCGCACGTGCGCGACCTCGCGGTAGTGGGCCTGCTGGAGGTCGTCTCCCATCTCCGCGGCCTGCGGGCGGTCTTCCGACGCGTCCTCGACGAAGCCGACCGGCGCCGGCCCGACGCCGCCGTGCTCGTCGACTACCCTGACTTCAACCTTCGGCTGGCGCGGGAGCTCCACCGCCGCGGGATCCCGGTCATCTATTACGTTTCCCCCCAGCTCTGGGCCTGGCGGCGCGGACGCATTCACGAGCTCTATCGGGACGCGGGCGTCCCCGTGACCTTTGTCGGCCATCCGCTCGTGAGCCTCGTGCATCCCGCGGCGGATCCCCTCGCTTTCCGACGCGATCTGGGCCTCGACCCGGACCGACCCGCCATCGCGCTGCTCCCCGGAAGCCGTCCCAAGGAGGTCGCGCACAACCTTCCCCCCATCGCGGCCTCCGTGGATGCGCTCCGCGCCGCCCGCCCCGACCTGCAGTTCGTCGCCGCGGTGGCGGCGTCCCTCGACCCTTCGGTCGTGCGGCGCGGCCTGCGCGACCGCCCGGTCACCGTCGTGCATGACCGCACCCACGCCGTTCTCTCCGCGGCGACCGCCGCCATCGTCGCCTCCGGCACGGCGACGGTCGAGGCCGCGCTCCTGGGCGCGCCCATGGTCGTCGTCTATCGGCTCTCGCCCTGGACCTATCGCCTGGGAAGACGATTCGTCCGCGTCCCGTATTACGCGATGGTGAACCTCATCGGCGGACGCCGGATCGTTCCCGAGCTGATCCAATCCGATTTCACGGCCGAACGCGTGCGCGCCGAGATGCTCCCGCTCATCGACGACACGCCGGCCCGGCGCCAGATGCAAAGCGACCTCGCCGCGGTTCGGGAGAAGCTGGGCGGCCCGGGGGCATCCGGCCGGGCGGCCGACGCCGTGGCGCCCTTTCTGAATGGAAAAAACATTGACACATCGCTGCTTCCGTGAGACCGTCTCATGGAATTTCTAGCTCTTGCAGGGGGTGCGCATGCGAAGCGCGACGGCACCGGTCGTCCTGGCAGTGGCAGCCGCGGCTCTCGTGTCTTGCCATACGATCACGGAGGACCTGCCGAGCCATCCCTCTCCGGTCCAGGTCGGTGGTCCCGGTTCCATCCCGGTGATCGTGATCCCCGTGCCCGAACAAACGCCCGTCCCGGTCGTGCCTTCGCCTTCGTCGCCGATCGCGCCCTCGCCCAACCCGCGGCCGACGGCCACGCCCGACAGCGGCGGCGGCGGCGGCGAGCCTCCGGTCACGAACACGTCGCCCGTCGTGAAGCTGAACGCGCACGTCTACTTCATCGAGTGCGACGGAGCGCCCGTGCCGGGCAGCGGCGGCGCGGACTCGGGGCCCGTGGGTTGCCGCATACACTTCGACTGCACCGGCCGCGACTCCACGAACTCACCGACCGTCCCCCGCGGCAACCCGGTGTGGACCTACAGCAACCCGGGCCTCGTCAACGGCGGCAACACCGGCTTCAACCCCGTCGTCATCATGAAGGCGCCCGGCTGTTTCCATTACTACGCGGAAGTCGACGGCGTGAGGTCGAACACCTCCGAGTTCTGCATCCATTAGCCGGTCGCTCCGTCCCCGGATGACCGCGGCGCGCGGGCCGCCTCCCCGCATCTAGACCATTGAACCGGCTCCGGTCGGCTGTTATGATCCGCTTCCTGCCCCGATACGGCTCCGCGGAGGTACCTCGATGGCGAAGCGGATCCTTGTGGTCGACGACGACGAGAACATCCTGAACCTCGAGAAGACCATCCTGGAGCAGAAGGGCTTCGACGTGACGGGCGCGGCGGGGGGAGCGGAAGCCTTGAAGGTCCTCGAAGACAAGGTGTTCGACCTCGTCCTGCTCGACGTGATGATGCCGGAGGTCGACGGCTTCGCGGTCTGCCGCCGGATCAAGGAAGACCCCCGCCTCAAGGACATCCCGGTGATCTTCCTGACCGCGAAGGGCGGCGGGGACGCGCTGGCGGAAGGTTTCGAGTCCGGCGCCGTCATGTACATCAACAAGCCTTTCACCGCGAACAAGCTCCTGACCATCGTGAACACGATGCTGGAGTCCGGCAGCAATCTCTCTTGAGCCGCTGCCGTACCTATTAGGACTGCGCGCCGTCAAGGCGTTCGCGCATTCCTGAGGACGAGTCATGGATCCGATCCTCGACAAGGCGCGCGCGGCGCAGAACGCGCTCGAGCGCCTGATGAACTCCGTCCCCGGCTTCAAGGGCTATCGCGAGCGGGACCTGCGGCGCGACGCCGACCGCCTGCAGCGCGAGTACATCTCCGCGCGGCTGGAGGACGGCAAGAAGGCCCTCAACCAGGTGGCCAATGCCATCACGCGCGGCGGTGACCTCGACGTCATCAACGACGTGGAGACCGCGCGCAAGCGCCTGGACAAGGTCGCCAACCGGATCCGCTATGCGGAGCGCGGATACAGCGGGTTCTTCGACGCGGTGAAGGTCGACGAGACGGTCCTGGGCAAGGTGTATCAGTTCGACATGGGCCTGATCGAAGACGTCGACGGCGTGCGCGCGGCGGCGGCCGCCGCCGCGCAGGCCGGCGACGCCCGGGCCGCGGTGCAGGACCTGATCGGGCGGATCGACGCGCTGGACGCGCGCCTCTCCGATCGGGAGAACGTGCTGCGCGGCGTGAAATAGGGGGAGAGATGGCGGCGCTTCT
>QHVP01000175.1:3688-12191 GCA_003222295.1 Acidobacteriota bacterium
CTGCTCGGCAAGCTGGTCGGACTCCCTTTCGGTGGCAAATCGCCCTTCCAGGCCCAGGTCTACTTCATCAGCCGTCAGACCTTCACCGAGATGAAGTGGGGCACGAAGGAGCCGATCACCTTCCGCGACAACGAGCTCACGATGGTGCGGCTGCGCGCCTTCGGCCGCTTCTCCATGCGCGTCGCGGATCCCCAGATCTTCCTCGGCCAGCTCGTGGGCACGAAGGGGCGGTACACGACGCAGGCCATCGAGGACTTCCTGCGCGACCTGTGCGTGGCCCGCCTCAACGACCTGCTGGGCGAGACCCTCAAGACGATCCTGGACCTGCCCCGCTACTACGACGAGCTGGCGGGCGGGCTCAAGGGGCGAGTGGCGGACGACTTCGGTAAGTACGGCCTCGAGCTCGTGGACTTCCTGATCGGCGCCATCACCCCGCCGGAGGAGGTGCAGAAGATGATCGACGAGCGCGCGGGCATGGGCGCGATCGGCGACATGCAGAGGTACATGGCCTTCAAGGCCGCGCGCGGGATCGAGGCCGCGGCGAACAACCCGGGCAATGCAGGCAATGCGGCCGGGCTCGGGCTGGGTGCCGGAATCGGCATGATGATGCCGGGCATGATCGCGGGCGCCATGGGAGGGCCGGGTCGCGGGCCCGGCGGTGGCGCGGCGGCGGCGGGGCCCATGTCGTCCGGCGGCGCGGCGGGCATGGCGCCGTGTCCGAAGTGCCAGTCGCCGGTGCCGGCGGGAGCGAAGTTCTGCGGCAATTGCGGGACCGTGATCGCGGCGGGGGCCGTCTGCGCGAAGTGTCAGACGCCGCTCACTCCGGGCTCGAAGTTCTGCGGCAACTGCGGACAAGCGGTGGCCGCGGCCGCCGCCTGTCCCAAGTGCAACACTCCCGTGGTGCCGGGCGCGAAGTTCTGCGGCAACTGCGGGCAGAGCCTCGGCTGATCCCTGCTCACGGGAGAACCGCGCGGAGCCATCCTCCCCACAGGGGCGCGAGGAGCGCCTTGAGCACGACGTCCACGACCAGCGCGGCTCCGGCCGCGGTCATCAGGGAAGTCGACGAGGGTGGGGGGGCGTCCATCGGCCTCAGACGCCGCAGCAGCGGTTGGGCCAGCACGACCCCGAGCACGCTGAAGGCGGCCACGCGCGCGATCGCCCAGGGCTGCCATCCGAGCAGCACGACCGCCCAGAGCGGAGCGCCCGCACGCGCCAGGGACGCGACGTAGAACCCCATGTAGTTCATCAGCACCGCTCCCATCGCGATGGACAGCGCGCTGGCCGTGACCAGGCTCAAGACCACGAAGACCGCGAGGTGGAGGGCGTGCTGGGGAATGAACAGGCGGGGTGACCCCTCACTCCCGGCACCGGTGCGGATCCAGGCGAACATCTCGTCCCGATACTCGGGCCCGTGCAGGACCAGGGCCCCGGGCGGGTGCGGCCACAGCGTGAAGGTCACGGTCCCGGCCACGGCGAGGGCGGCCGCCCAGGCGAGCATCACGATCACGGCCCGTCTCTGGTCACCGCGCCGGAGCAGGAGGACCATCGCCGTGTAGGCCGGCGCCGCGTTCAGGATCGGCAGCAGCCAGGGCACACCCAGGGCGAGCCCGAGCGGATACGACACCACGGCCGCGAGGACGACGATCAGGCCCAACCGCACGACCCAGTGTACGCGGCATGCTGCGGCGACATCCGTGCGACAATCGGCTCCGATCGTGAGGCGAGCCGTCCTCGTCACCTTCGCTTGTGCCGGCGCGGCCGCCGGAGCGCTCGCGGCTCCGCCCGCGCCCGGTGCCTACCGGGGGACCCTCGGTGGTGAGCCCATGACGGCTGGTGGGAGCTGCGGGGTGACGGGAAGCAGCTCGCGGGCACCCGCCACGCGGGGAAGGACTCCGACCAGCCGATCACGCTCGGCCGCGTGGCCGATGAGTGCGCGCCCGCCTACGAGGAACATCGCCTGGGCCTGCGCGTGACCGCCGGAGAGCGGACGAGCCAGAACGGCGTCGTCTTGGAGACCGCCCGCGCCTTCTACGCCTGCGACGGGGACTACGTCGTCCCCTTCGTGCCGATGCGTCCCTTCATCGACGCGTCCATGCTCGCCGACTACGACCGTTTCGCCGCGGAAGCAAAGAGGCTCGCCCGGAGTGCGAGCCCCGCCCCGTCGCCGCGATAGGCCTACTCCCAGGCGTTCATGCGCCGCAGCAGCTGGTCGATGCTGAGCAGCCGCCGTTTGCCGTCCGAGTCGCGGCGGAACACCGCCTGGTCCCAGCCGATCATCCCGACGGGGGTGTAGGTCTCGGCGCCGATCTTCAAGCGCCCGCCGGACACGAGCTTTAGGAACACCTTTTCATACGCGGATCGGGTCAGGCGCCGATCGGGGAAGGGGACCGGCATTTGCCGCCCGCGGCGCTCGTTGCGGCGGCGCTCGACCGTGCGGACACCCTGCCGCCCGCGCACCGCCCCCGTCGCCGGGGCCAGCGGATTGTCCGCGCGTCGCCGCGGGCGTGGTGTCTTGGCCTCCACCCCGTCTCCGCGCGGAGAGGCCACGGCGGGCGCCTGTCCCCGCATCGACGGCGAGGCCGCGGCGCGGGCGCGGCCGTTGCCCCGGCGCTTCGGAGCCGCGATGGTGGCGGCGGGTTTGATCGGCGGGCTGCCCGTCTTCGGCAGCTCGAGCGGCGCCGGGATGTCGCCGGCCAGGTAGCTCGCGCGGTCCTGCTCGCGCCGGGCCACGAAGGCCTGATAGCTGCCGTCGTGACCCCGATGAGCGGAAGGCGAAGGCAGGGTGCCCCGCGCCAGCTCCTCGATTCCCGGGAGCACCGTGCCCCACGCGCACAGCCGGCCCACGTCCTCGTAGGCGGCGGGGCGGTCGGGCAGCTCGAGCATGCTCGGCGCGCGCCCGCTCAGGATCGCGAAAAGGTGGCGCACGGTGAAGGGATCCGAGTAGCGGCGGATGCCACGGCGGAAGTACCACGCCACCTTCCGGGCCATGTCGCGCAGCGACATCCGGCGGCCATCCCGGGCGTCCCAGATGCGCGCGTCGATGTCGCAGGTGTAGGGGCTCTGCGGGTACTGGAAATCCTTCGTGAGCCATCCCTTCCGGGTCGTGTGCTTGCCGGGTACCACGCCCGCGACGACGGGGATGGGGCGGAGGTCCAGTTCCTCCAACTCGTAGGACGGCCATGCCGTCACGTCGCGGACGACGCCCACGATCAGGGCGGCCGTCGCCATCATGAGGCCGGGATCGGGCGTGAAGTCGGCGGTGACCTCGATCCGCTCCTGGCGCGGCCGGACGCCGACCCCCGTGGACCGCCGGTTGGTCCCGACCACCGCGACCGGGATGGGGAGGATGTAAGTGAGCAGCAGGGCGAGCTTCTGGATGTTGCGGTGAGCGTCCTGCTGGCGCCGTTTGAGCTCGAACGAGATGTTGTAGTGGGCGCTGTACGCCTTGAGGCGCACGTGATGGCCGGTGCGCTGCTCCCATCTCGTGAGCTGGTCGCGCACGAACTGGATCTGCTCCCAGAGGTTGCGCACCATGCGCGCGGTCGAGCCGGGCGCCAGCTCGATCACCGGGGTGACGACCTCGATGACCCCGCGGTCGAAGTAGACGGCGCCGCCGGTCGGGAGCTGAAGCGAGCTGCGCGTCCGCCTCAAGAGCGGTACGTCGATGAACGCGGTCGGATCCTTCCAGTAGGCGCGGGGGTCGATCTCGACGCCGTCGAGGACGACGTTGAACTCCGCCTCCATGCCGGTGACCGGCATGGCCAGCCGCCCGGACTCTCGGAGGCGCCCGCGCCCCCGGCCCCGCCTTCCCCGCCTCGCCTCCGTTTTCCGGTTTGTTTGCACGGTTTACAAGCCAGGCGAAAAGCCGGCTCCAGACACTTCTCTGTCCGGAGTCAGGCAACTGATGGATCCGAAAGCAGCGGCGCTGTTCTCGCCTCGCCGCCCTCCCCGCCGACCGACCGTAGGCTCCCCACATGGAAGCAGGAATCGGGCCATCGTGTGTGGGTGCGGTCGGATCGAGAGGACGGATCGGTCAGGACTCGGAATGCGGCGCGTCGGCATTGGCAGGCTCGGATTCGGGCAGGTTCGTGTCGGTGGGCCAGCCCCGTCGGTCGCCCCGCCGCCGCTCCTCGAACGCGAACCGGGGCACTTGCTGGGGAGCCTCCAGCCGGTCTTCGTTGATCTCGCGTGGCACGAGGGTCACGTAGCCGAGATCGAGGTGCATGTGATCGTCCGCCTTCCCGATCTCGTGTCCAAAAGGCATCACCCACCAGTCGTCCGACAGTTCCTCCGCCACGCGGTTGTACGTCTCGATGGCGTTCTGGTCGCGGAGCACCACGGACCCCACGCGATAGAGGTCCACGGCCGTGCCCCACATGTGGGGGGTCGCCCCGATGGAGAGCTTGTGCGCCGGCGAGCGATAACCGCCGTTGACGGCGATGTGCAACGGCGTCCCCACTGCTTCCCGCAGGCGCTGCAGGTAGAAGGCGAGCAGCCGCACCGCGCAAGGCACGTACCGCGGATAGTTGCGCAGCCGCTGCGCTTCCTTGAGGTCCACGAGCAGGAACTCGTTGAGGCCGAACTGCGAGGTCACCCGGATGTCCCGGGCCGCCTCGTGCGTGGGCACCTCGTAGAAATACCGCGGCAGCCGGTGCTGGCGTCCCTGCTTGTCCTCCGCCGTCTCGTGCGGGCGCAGCAGTGACCGCACCTCGGCGTCGAGATCGAAGGCGTCCACGACCTTCAGCCCGAACTCTCGTTCCATGTTCGCCGCTCGCTGCTTTGCCCTTCGGGTGTTTCGATCGTACATCGCGCGAGGCGGGCGCGGGCGGGAAATCTAGGGGTTCATGGCGGCCAGGCACTCGTAGATGTCGCGGGAGACGTCCGCCACCGCGGTGCTGCGCGGGGTCTCGCTGTGGAACTGGGTCAGGATCACCAGGGCGTACGGCTTGCGGTGCTCGAGGTACACGATGCCCGCGTCGTGGTGAACGGTGGCGATGTTGCCGGTCTTGTGGGCCACGCGCGCGGCCTGGGGCAGGCCGGCGGGGATGCCCCCCTTGAAGCGCTGGTCGTGCAGGATCTTCAGCATCTCCGCCGAGGCCTCCGCGCCATAGGCCTTGCCTTCGGCGAGCGCGCGCAGCAGCTTGAGCAGCCCGGCCGCGGTGACCTCGTTGTTGATGCCGGCCTCGAAGGCGGCCTGATCCTCGACGCCCCGGACGACCTTCATCCCGTCGATGCCGAGCTCGGCCAGGGCGGTCTGGATGGTGGACACGCCCAACACGTCGACCAGCAGGTTCGTCGCGAAGTTGCTCGACGTCGTGATCATCGCGTACGCGAGCTGCTGGACGGTCATGGTGCGTCCGAGGTTGCGGTACAGGTCGGGGTCGGCGTCGCGGTCGAAGTCGAGCATGTAGAGCTGGTCGTTCACGACGCTGCGGAACTTGTTGCGCACGTGCACGGGGGCGTCGAGGGTCAGCTCGCCCCGACCCACCTGGCGATAGACGCCGAGGAGCACGGCCAGCTTCATGGTCGAGGCGGCGTGGAAGTACTCGTCCGCGTTGTAGGCCCACTGCAGCGTGGTCTCGGAGTCCCAGAAGGCGATCCCGAGCCTCTCCAGGCCGTGCCGCTCGCGTATGGCCAGCACGCTCGCGTAGAGGGAGATCTCGGCGCGGGCGATGGAAGGGGCGGGCTCGCTCACACTTCCTCGAAGTGGGTGAGCCGCTTGAAGAGGCGATAGCGGGCGTCGATCTCGGGACGGGACAGGGTGAGCAGCCGGTCGAGGCTGAAGGCTTCGACGCAGAAGGAGGCGAGCGTGCTCCCCATGACGACGGCGCGGCGCAAGGCCGCCTCGTCCACCTTGGGCGAGCCGGCCAGATAGCCGAGGAAGCCGCCCGCGAACGTGTCCCCGGCCCCCGTGGGATCGAAGACCTCTTCCAGCGGGTAGGCCGGCGCCGCGAACGAGCCCTCCTCGCTGAACATGAGCACGCCGTGCTCGCCCTTCTTGATGACGAGGGTGTGCGGCCCCAGGGCGCGGATGGCCCGCGCGGCCTTCACGATGTTCCACTCGCCGGAGAGCTGGCGCGCCTCCGCGTCGTTGATGAGCAGGACGTCCACGGCCGCCAGCGTTCGGCGCACCTCCTCCGGCTTGCCCGAGATCCAGAAGTTCATGGTGTCGCAGGCGACGAGGCGCGGACGCTCGACCTGGTCCAGGACCTGCCGCTGCAGCACGGGGTCGATGTTGCCCAGGAAAACGTACTCGGACCGGCGATAGCGGTCGGGGATGCGCGGCTCGAAGAACTCGAACACGTTGAGGTCCGTGCACACCGTCTCGCGCGAGTTGAGGTCGTAGGAGTACTTGCCCTGCCAGTGGAAGGTCTTGCCCGCGGTCCGCTCGAGGCCTTCCAGGTCGATGGGCCGGCCCTCGAAGGCCGCCATCGCCGCCGCGCCGAAGTCGTCCCCCACCACCGCCACGAGGCTCACGGGGGCGAAGAACGCCGCCGCCACCGAGAAGAACGAGGCGCTGCCTCCCAGCACCTTCTCCGCGCGGCCGAATGGGGTCTCGACGGTGTCGTACGCGACGCTGCCCACGACCAGGATCGACATGGCTCCTCGCTCGTTACTTGATGTACTTCCCGATGATCGGGGCCAGTTCGCGCTTGACCTGCGGAGGCACCAGCTCGGGCGCGGTCACCAGGGCGTGGGAGAGGGCGCTCGCGCATTCGCAGCGCCGCGCGCCGTCCGCAAGGCCCTTCACGGCCGCGCGCAGCACGCTCCTGGCGGTGGCGGCATTGGCGACCAGGTTCTTGATGATCTCGTCCGCGGTCACGGCGTCGTGGTCCGGGTGCCAGCAGTCGTAATCGGTCACCATCGCGAGCGTCGAATAGCAGATCTCCGCCTCGCGCGCCAGACGCGCTTCCGTGAGGTTGGTCATCCCGATGACGTCCATTCCCCAGGACCGGTACAGCTCGGACTCCGCGCGCGTCGAGAACTGAGGTCCTTCGATGCAGATGTAGGTGCCGCCTTCGTGCACGGTCGCGCCCGCGGTGCGGCAGGCCGCCCCCAGCACCCGCCCGAGGTCCGCACAGAACGGATGCGCGAAGGCCACGTGGGCGACCAGCCCGCGCCCGAAGAAGCTCGAGGCCCGCTTGAAGGTCCGGTCCACGAATTGATCGGGGATCACCATGTGCAGCGGCGCGTACTTCTCCTTGAGCGAGCCCACGGCGGAGACGGAGAGGATGCGCTCGACCCCCAGCGTCTTGAGCGCGTATACGTTGGCCTGGAAGTTGATCTCGCTGGGCAGGATGCGGTGCCCGCGGCCGTGGCGGGGCAGGAACGCGACCCCTCCATTTCGTACAGGCCGCTGCCACCGATGATCCCGATCTGGGCTGCCGGCTCGCTCAAGGATCGACCTCCAGGGTGTAGCCGTCGCCTTCGCGCCGCACGCGTCCGACCGGCGTGCGCGCGTCATGATAGAAGAGGATGCGCCAGCCTCCATCCGCCGCCGCGCCGAGGAGCTGCCGCTTCGCCTCCAGCGTGGCCACCGGGAACAGGTCGTAGGCCATCACGAACGGCAAGGGGAGATGGCTGGCCGTGGGCAGGAGGTCGGTGGGGACGATCAGCGTCTCCCCGCCACTTTCGACCACCACCATCTGATGATGGGTCGTGTGACCGCCGACGGGCACGGCGCGCACGCCGGGCGCGACCTCGGCCTCCCCGTCGATCAGGTCGAGCTGGGCCGCCTCCGCGACGGGCACGAAGTCGTCCTCGCGATACGAGGCGCGGCTCCTCTCGTGCGGATGCCGCGCGTCCTCCCACTCGCCGCGCTGGACGACGTAGCGGGCGCGGGGGAACGTGGGCACCACGCGACTGCCCTCGCGGCGCGTGTTGCCGCCGGCATGGTCGAAGTGCAGATGGGTGTTGACCACGACGTCGATGTCGTCCGGAGCGAGACCGCGTGCGCGCAGCCCGCCAAGGAGCGTGGTCGACCAGCGCGACGTTCAGGCCGAGGGTCACGCGGTTGCGCTCGTCGGGCGGGTCCCTCTTCTCCCAGACGACGCGCGGCACCACGCCGAACATCGCGCCCCCGTCGAGGGCGATGGTCCCGTCGTGGAGGACGCTCACGCGCGCGTCCCCGACGGTGAAGGAGGGGCTCGCCTCCGTCACCGCGCGCTCTCCTTCAGCTCGAGGAGGACGCCGGCCGCCCCGCGCGGGTGCACGAACGCGACTCGGCACCCGCCCGCGCCCACGCGCGGCGTCTCGTCCAGCACGGGAACGCCGCGGGCCTTGAGCTCGGCCAGGGCGCCATCGATGTCGTCCACCAGCACGCAGACGTGGTGCAGCCCCGCGCGCTTCTCCAGGAAGCGCGCGATGACGGAAGACGGGTCGGTCGGCTCCAGAAGCTCGAGGTGCGACTCGCCCACGGGGAGGAAGGCGGCGCGAACCTTCTCCGTCGGGACGTCGTGGGTCGCCTCGACGGCAAATCCGAGCGTCTCGTAGATTTTCACCG
>QHVP01000176.1 GCA_003222295.1 Acidobacteriota bacterium
CCAGCCGCTCGCCGAGCAGGACGATCCTGAACAGGACGCTGACGAGAGGGTTGATGTAGTACCCCAGGCTGCTCTCCATGATCCGGGAATGGGTCACGGAGAAGATGTAGACGAACCAGTTGATCGCGATGAGCACGGTGCTGGCGCTGAGCACGAGGAGCGCGCGCCGGCTGCGCAAGGCCGCGGTGACCGCCCGCATCTCGCCGCGGACGGTTATCACGATCACGAGGACGGCAAGAGCCCAGACCACGCGGTGGCGTATTCAGACGGATCGCGCGGGCGCGCGGGTTGCAGCTTCCCCATTTCGCGACGAGCTCCGTCAACACGGTCCTCATCAACCGACTCTTCCTCACCGCAATGGGTGGTGCGGTCGGTTCGGGCTCTGGTGGACGAGCACGGGGACGAACGTAGGTCTTGCGCCGAGGCCACCGAATACTCGAGCGCGGACTTTCGCTTGACGGCGCTCCCATCGGACCTACTGTGACTTTCGACGACACTACGATTCGCCAGTGGATTCGCCTCCGTTGAACGCGTCGTCCCAAAGGAATACGCTCGATTCATGTCGAAGCCGACGATCATCGACACGCCGTTTCCGACGGTGGCGGAGGTGGCGCGCATCTACGGAATGTCCTCGACCGAGCGCAAGCGAATCGAGCGCGCCGCCGAGCAATTCCTGAGAGACGATGCCGCGGCCAGTCGTCCCACGCGCCGACGACCCACACGCCAGTCGGCTGCGCGCAAGCTTCGCAAGAAGTAGCACTCGGTCCAGACGCGCCCGCCAGGTCTTCCTCAACGTCCCCTTCGACGACATCACCAGATGTCGCCCGCTTCTTCGCGGACCTTGCCTGACCGCCCGAATGGCCAAACTCCGACGATGTTGCCTTCGTATATATCGACGTCTATACTTTCGGGCATGAAGGCCCTTCGCGCCAAGCTCTTCCGGAACGGCGGCAGCCAGGCCGTCCGCCTGCCCCACGAGTTCCGCTTCCCGGACGGACAGCGCGAGGTCAGCGTCCGGCGAGAGGGCAGGCGCGTGATCCTGGAACCGGCGGACGAGTGGCCCGATGCCTTCCGTGCCTGCCTGGGAGCGTGGCGCGAGCCCATACGGCGTCCACCCCAGCGGCCGATCCGTGAGACGCGCGACCCGTTCCGCTGATGCCGGCCTACATGCTCGACACGGACACCGTGAGCTTCGCCCTAGGCGGGCGGGGACGAGTGGCCGAGCGGCTCCTCGAACATCGGCCGTCTGAGCTCTGCGTCAGCTCTCTCACCCTGGCCGAGCTGAGATACGGCGCCGACGTCCGGCGCTCGCGCCGGCTCCACCGCCTGATCGACGCGTTCGTCGATGCCATCGAGGTCACCGGCTTCGATCGCAATGCCGCCGATCGATTCGGTTCCCTCGGCGCCCTGCTCGCGCGCCGCAACGAGGGACACTTCTCGCGCGTGCCCGGGCTGAAGATCGAAAGCTGGCTCTGACCGCTCAGGCGTCCACGACAGGCTCGGGGGCACGTCGGCGGACGCTGTCGTACGCGAAGATCGCCACCGCCACCCAGATGCACGCGAACGCGCCCGCCCGCCCGCGACTGAACTTCTCCCCGTAGACCGCCACCGCCAACAGGAACTGCAGGGTCGGCGACAGGTATTGCAAGAAGCCCATCGTGGAGAGCGGAAGCCGGCGGGCGGCGGCGGCGAAGCACAGCAGCGGGACGACGGTCACGGGCCCGGCGAACAGAAGCAGGGCCCGTATCCCCGGACCACCGGACACGAATCCCGACCGGCCGTGAGACACCGCCCACCCGAGGTACGCGGCGGCGAAAGGCGCCAGAAGAAGCGTCTCCACCGTGAGGCCGATGAGGGCACCCACGGGCGCGATCTTGCGCAGCAGGCCGTAGGTGCCGAACGAGAACGCGAGCACGAGCGAGATCCAGGGAACTTGGGCCAGGTCGACGGCGAGCCACGTCACTCCGGCCGCGGCCGCCACGACGGCAGCCTTCATGAGCGGCGTCAGCCGCTCGCCGAGCAGGACGATCCCGAGCAGCACGCTCACCAGCGGGTTGATGTAGTAACCGAGGCTGCTCTCGAGGATCCGCGCGTGAGACACGGAGAAGATGTAGACGAGCCAGTTGACCGCGATGAGCACCGTGCTGCCGCTGAGCACGAGCAGCGCGCGGCCATCGCGCAGGGCCGCGACGACCGCGCCCATCTCGCCCCGCACGGCCGTCACGACCGCGAGGACGACGAGGGCCCACACGATGCGGTGACACAGGACCTCGAAGACGGGGACCGTCCGCACCGCCTTGAGGTAGATCGGGAAGACGCCCCACGCCCCATAGGCGGCGAGCCCGTAGAAGAGCCCGCGGCGGTGCTCGTGGCGAGGGCCGTGCACGCGGAATCATACGTGGCACTTCGAAGGCGACCGA
>QHVP01000179.1 GCA_003222295.1 Acidobacteriota bacterium
ATCCGGCGCGGCCTGGGAGCTGGTGGGCAGGCCCTTGGGCCGCCAGCCGGGCTCGACGCCTCCGGTCGGCAGCGGCGTCCCCTCGTAGCCGCTATGCTGGTCCACGATGTTCGTGAACCCGGCCTGCTCGAGCATCGCCGCCGCCCTGGCCGAGCGCCCGCCCGCCTTGCACCCCACGACGAGACGCGCATCCCGCGCGAACCTCTGCTCGACCACGGCCAGGAAGTCCGGGTTGGGAGTCATCCCGGCCGGGCCCATGTCGAGGAGGGGGACGTTGTAGGCGCCGGTGGGATGGCCGGCGGCGAACTAGGGCACGGAGCGGACGTCCAGGTAGACGTAGCCCTCCTTGTCCATCAGGTCGCGCGCCTGCTCCGGCGAGATCCGCTTCACCGCCATGGTCACCTCCAGGTCAAAGCCTATCCGACGGCGGCGGCGCCGCGCTAGGCGGATTTGGTCACCCGCTCCACGATCCTGGCCACGCCTTCGGCGAACGCGGGCGCCGGCGGCAGCAGGCTCAGGACGAGATAGGCCTCGCG
Organism: Acidobacteriota bacterium; assembly: GCA_003222295.1. GTDB lineage: Bacteria > Acidobacteriota > Vicinamibacteria > Fen-336 > Fen-336 > AA29. The sequence continues at coordinate 537 of QHVP01000179.1, forward strand.
CGGGAAGTCGAAGAAATAGCCCGGATGGACCAGGACCCCGTCGCCTTCGGCCAGGGCGATCACCCACTCGTCCTCGCCCTGCGTGGCCGGGACGTGCAGGACGGCGGACCACCCGCCCTCGACGTCGAGCAGGGTGGCGGGCGTGCCCCGGGCGGCGTCGCGCAGGACCGCGAGGTTGGCGCGAATGCGGTCGCGGATGGGCGCCTGCAGCTCCGCCACACGCGCGAGCACGGCCGGGGCGGCCTGCTGCACGGGCGTGGACACGGAGAGGTACGTGTCCGCCACCACCTCCAGCCGCGCGCGCGCCTCCTCGCGCGCGGCCGCGGGGCCGGCCAGCGCCATCCAGGCCAGCTTGAGCTGCGGCAGGCCGCACGATTTCGAGAGGCCGCCCAGGCAGAGGGTGAGGGCCGGCCCGTCCGCGAAGAGCGTGGGCGCGCGACCCGGATCCTCGCGCAGCGGGAAGTCCGCGAAGACCTCGTCGGAGAGGAGCGCCACCCCGTGGCTCGCGGCCAGCGCGCGCAGCGCGTCCGCTTCCGCCCCTTTCACGAACGATCCCGTCGGGTTGTTCGGAGTGACGACGACGATCGCGCGCGTGCGGTCCGTGAGCGCCTCCGCGAGCTCGGCCAGGTCGATGTGCCAGGTGCCGTCGTAGCGCAGGGGGTAGGGCCGTACCTGCACTGACTCGAGCCCGGCGAGATATTCGAACAGGGGATAGCTGGGACGTGGAACGAGGACCGTGTCTCCGGGATCGCACAGGAGCTTGAACGCGAAGGCGTAGGCCTCGCTCGTGCTGGCGGTGAGCAGGAGGCGGTCGGGGTCGATCTCCGCGCCTCGGCGGCGACCGTCGCCGGCGATCGCTTCGCGCGCGTCCCGCCGCCCCAGCGGTGCCGGGTCGTAGGCGAGGGCGGCGGGATCGGCCAGCGCGGCCAGGATGTCCGCGGGCGCGCGCAGGCCCGCGCGCGTCGGGTTGGCCTCGGTCAGGTCGATGAGGGGGGCACCGGAGCGCCGCCGCGCCTCGACGACGGTGCTCAAGCGGTTGGGCGCACGCTTCCACCCCGTCCGCGCCGAGAACATGCGCGCATTGTAGGTGTGACGGCATCCGGCGCGGGCGAGGAAGGTAAGATCGGAGTCGACCGATGAGAGAAGGGAACGCGCCGTCCGTCGTCGTGCGGGATCTGCACAAGACGTACGGCAACGTCGAGGCCGTGCGCGGCCTGTCCTTCGAGGTCGCTCCCGGCGAGTGCTTCGGCCTGCTCGGTCCGAACGGCGCGGGCAAGACGACCACGATCGAGATCCTGGAGGGGCTGCTCGCGCCGACCGGCGGCGAGGTCGTCGTCCTGGGCCGGCGCTGGGGACGCGACGACCAGGCCATACGCGAGCGCATGGGCGTCTGTCTGCAGCAGACCGTCCTCTCCGAGAAGCTGCTGGTGGACGAGACCGTGGAGCTCTTCCGCAGCTTCTACCGCCGGGGCCGCGCCGCGGAGGCGGTGATCCGCGAGGTCGAGCTCACGGAGAAGGCCAGGGCCCGCGTGGGCACGCTCTCGGGCGGCCAGAAGCAGCGCCTCGCCGTCGCCTGCGCACTCGTGGGCGACCCGGAGCTGATCTTCCTGGACGAGCCGACGACGGGGCTCGATCCCCAGTCGCGGCGGCAGGTGTGGGACATCGTGAACGCCTTCAAGGCGGGCGGCCAGACGGTGCTGCTCACCACGCACTACATGGACGAGGCGGAGCGACTCTGTGACCGTGTCGCCATCGTCGACCACGGCCGCGTCATCGCGGAGGGATCGCCGATGCATCTCATGACGTCGCTCGGCGGCGAGCATGTGGTCGAGATCGCGGTCCGCGAAGACGGAGCCGGGCCCCTGACCGCGTCGGCCATGGAGGGACTGCCGGGTGTGCGCGCGGCGCACGCGGAAGCCGGCCGCGTCGTCCTCACCGTCACCGAGCCCCATGTGGCCGTTCCCGCCGTGCTGGAGCGGCTAAGGGCGGGAGGTTGGGCCCTTTCCGGCCTCAGCACCCGGCACGCGAGCCTCGAGGACGTGTTCGTCTCCCTCACCGGACGCCATCTGCGCGATGAGTGAGCCTTCGCGCGCGCGCGGCCCCGCGCACTCGACCGACGGGCGCGAGTACACGCGCCTCGACGCGTTCCGCGCGCTCTGCCTCGCCCGCTTTCGCGAGTCCTACCGCGAGCCCGAGGTCCTGTTCTGGGGGTTCGTCTTCCCGATCATGCTCTCGGTGGGCCTGAGCATCGCCTTTCGCAACCGGCCCGCGGAAACGCTGCCGCTGGCCGTGGTCGCCGGGGCCCGCGCCGAGCCGACGGCGGCCGTCCTGCGCGCGGCGCCCCTGCTGCGGGCGGAGGTGATGGAGGAAGAGGCGGCGGTGCGCGCCCTCGCCCTGGGCAAGGTCGCCCTCGTCGTCGCCCCCCGCGCGGACGGCGCCCTGGAGTACCGTCTGGATCCTTCTCGATCCGAGTCCGCGGTCGCGCGCGCCCGTGCCGACGACGCGCTCCAGCGCGCGGCCGGGCGCCGCGATCCCCTCGTCAACACCGTGGCCGAGGTGCGCGAGCCCGGCGGGCGTTACATCGACTTCCTGATCCCCGGCATCGTGGGGATGAACCTCATGAGCGGTGGAATGTGGGGCGTCGGCTTCAATCTCGTCGACATGCGCATCAAGCGGCTCTTGAAGCGCCTCGTCGCCGCGCCCATGCGGCGGCCGGACTTCCTGGCCGCCCACCTGACCATGCGCCTGGTCTCGATGGTCATCGAGGTCTCGTTCATGCTGGGGTTCGGACATCTCGCGTTCGGCGTGCCCGTGCGCGGCGGCCTCGCGTCCGTCTTCGCCGTCGGCGCCCTGGGCGCGCTTTGCTTCGGCGGGCTGGGGCTGCTGGTCGGATCGCGCGCACGGCGGATGGAGACGGTCACCGGTCTCATGAACGTCGTGATGATGCCCATGTTCGTGCTCTCCGGGATCTTCTTCTCCGCGGACCGGTTCCCCCAGGTCTTGCAGCCCCTCATCCGCCTCCTCCCGCTCACGGCCCTCAACGACGCCATGCGCGCGGTGGTCCTGGAGGGCGCGCGCCTGTCCGCTCTCTCCTCCTCCCTGGCCGTGCTCGTGATCTGGACCCTGCTCAGCTTCACGGTGGGCCTCAAGCTCTTCCGCTGGAGCTGATCGACTGGGCCAGCCGACCGCAGAGCGCGGCGGCGCCGCGCAGCGGCGGCGACGTGCGAGGGGGGTTTCAGGGGGGGCCGCGAACACCCATCGGGATGAAGTGTGAGTGCCCCCCCTGACTTAATACTTCCACGGCTTCGCCGCGCAGCGGCGGCGACGTGCGAGGGGGGTTTCAGGGGGGGAGCTCACGCGGCTCTGGATGATGCGTGAGTTCTCCCCCTGACTTGAAAAGATATAGAGTCCGGCGGCGATGGATCATTCAAAGTCCAACCGCGAGCAGGAGCGCATGGCCGGCAAGCACGGCGCGCTCACCGCTTGGCGGCGTTGGGGCCCCTACGCGGCGGAGCGGTCGTGGGGCACCGTGCGCGAGGATTACAGCGAGAGCGGAAATGCCTGGGCCTACTTCCCCCATGACCACGCGCGCTCTCGGGCCTACCGCTGGGGCGAGGACGGCCTGGCCGCCATCTGCGACCGCTACCAGATCCTCTGCTTCGCCCTGGCCTTCTGGAACGAGCGCGATCCCATCCTGAAGGAGCGTCTCTTCGGCCTGGTGCCGTCCGAAGGGAACCACGGGGAGGACGTCAAGGAGTACTACTTCTACCTCGACTCCACGCCGAGTCATTCCTACATGAAATGGCTCTATAAGTACCCGCAGCGGGAGTACCCGTACCAGCGCCTCGTCGAGGAGAACCAGCGGCGCGGCGGCCGCGGCCCGGAGTTCGAGCTCCTCGACACCGGCATCTTCGACGACGACCGCTACTTCGACGTCTTCGTCGAATACGCCAAGGTGACTCCCGAGGACATGGCCGTCCGCGTCACCATCCACAACCGCGGGCCGGAGGCGGCGCCGATCCAACTGCTCCCGCACCTGTGGTTCCGGAATACCTGGGTCTGGGGACCACGGACGCTGACCGAGCCGTCGATCGTGCTCGAGGAGTCGAGCCCGGGAGGCGACGTCCTGCTCGCGGACGACTCCAGCGCGGAGCCCCTGTCCAACCTTCCCTTCCTCTACCGGCTGGGGCCGCGCCGGCTGATCGTGCCCGGGGGAGGGGAGCCGCTCTTCACGAACAACGAGACGCACATGCAGCGTCTCTACGGACCGGAAGCGCGGAGCCGATCGCCGTACGTCAAGGACGCGTTCCACCGCTACGTGGTCAGCGGCGAGACGGGAGCGGTCGATCCCGCGCGCAAGGGGACCAAGGCGTGCGTGCGACTGCGCGCGGTGGTGCCGCCCGGGGGGTCGGTCGTCTACCGCTTCCGGCTCACGGGGGACGAGCCCACCCCCAATCCGGTGGGCGAGGTGGACGCCGTCGTCGAAGAGCGGCGGGCGGAGGCGGACGTCTTCTACGAGGACATCCATCCCTCCCGCGCCACCGCGGACGAGCGGAACGTCCAGCGGCAGGCCTTCGCGGGCATGCTCTGGTCGAAGCAGATCTACCTGTTCGACGTCAACCAATGGTTCGAGGGCGACAATCCCGACTTCCCGCCGCCCCGATCGCGCGTCTCGATCCGCAACACGCACTGGCGCCATCTCAACTCCATGCGCATCCTGTCCATGCCCGACAAGTGGGAGTACCCCTGGTTCGCGGCCTGGGACCTCGCCTTCCATTGCACGCCGCTGGCCCTCGTCGATCAGGCCTTCGCCAAGGAGCAGCTCTGGCTGCTCCTCTTCGAGCAGTTCCAGCACCCGTCGGGCCAGCTCCCGGCGTACGAGTGGGAGTTCTCCGACCTCAACCCGCCCGTGCACGCCTGGGCCGTCTGGCGCGTCTACAACATGGACCGCATCCGCAACGGCAAGGGCGACCGCGAGTTCCTGGAGAAGTGCTTCCACAAGCTGCTGATCAACTTCGCCTGGTGGATCAACAAGGTCGACCGCTCGGGCAACAACGTCTTCGAGGGCGGCTTCCTCGGCCTCGACAACATCACGGTCATCGACCGCAGCGAGCCCCTGCCCGCGGGGGCCGTCCTCGAGCAGTCCGACGCCACGGGCTGGATGGGCATGTTCTGCCTCAACCTCATGCGCATCGCCCTCGAGCTGGCCAAGGAGAACCACGCCTACGAGGCGCTGGCCACGAAGTTCTTCCAGCACTACATCTACGTCGGGGCGGCCATGAAGAAGATGGGCGGCCGCCGCTACTCGCTCTGGGACGAGGAGGACGGGTTCTTCTACGACGTCCTCACCTACCCGGACGGCAGCTACGAGAAGTTCCGCGTGCGCTCGCTGGTGGGCCTCATCCCGCTCTACGCGATCGAGCGGCTGGAGGACCACTGGATCGAGGGCTTCCACGAGTTCCGGTCGAACCTGTACTGGTTCCTCGAGAACAAGAAGCACATCGTGCAGGACGTCTGCCATCCGGTGGTGAAGGACCACGGCGACACGCACGTCCTGGCCATCGTGAACGAGAGCCAGATCAAGGGCCTGCTGCGCCGCATCCTGGACCCCGACGAGTTCATGTCTCGCTTCGGCCTGCGCAGCCTGTCGCGGTACCACGCGCAGCGGCCGTTCGTGTTCGGCGACCGCGCGGTGAGCTACGAGCCCGCGGAAGCGGACTCCAAGATCAAGGGCGGCAACTCGAACTGGCGCGGGCCCGTCTGGTTCCCGACGACGTTCCTGATGATCGAGGCGCTGCGCAAGCTGGGGACGGCCTTCGGGCCCACGCTGAAGGTGCCCGCCGACGGGCGCGACGGCCCCCAACGGACGCTGTTCGAGGTGGCGGAGGACCTGGCCAATCGGATGATTCGCATCTTCACGCGCGGCGAGGACGGAGCGCGTCCCGTCTACGGCCTGCGGCGGAAGTTCCAGCAGGACCCGTACTGGCGGGACCTGATCCTCTTCCACGAGTACTTCGACGGCGACACCGGAGAAGGGCTCGGCGCCTCGCACCAGACGGGCTGGACGGGGCTCGTGGCGTCGCTCATCGACGAGTGGCGGCGCCCGCGACAGCCCTCTCCGCGCGCGGACGAGGCAAAGGCGGCCCGGCACCATCCGGGCCCCAGCGCGTCACCGGAAAAGCACGGCTCCGGCTAGGGCGCGACGAACTTCAGCGTGATGGTGTTGGACGTGACCCCGTCCTGAACGGCCCAGCAGTCGACCGTGCCCACGGCCAGGCCCTGCACCCGCCGCTGGTTCGTGTGGTTTCCCGTGACCCGGACGAGGCCGAGGTCGCTGAAGAAGAACTGGACATCACTCTGGCCAGTCGTCTCCCGGTTGTCGGCGTCCTTTGCCGTGACGTCCAGCCGGGCCGTGTAGCCGACGGGAATGGGCTGCCTCGGGTCCACGTTGCCGGTGTAGCTTCCGTCCGGATTCTCGATCACGAAGATCCGCATGCCGAGCCGCGCCGCTGGATTGGTGTTGGTGACCGGCGGCTCACCCTCCTCCGGTGTGGGCGTGGGAGCCGGAGTCGGAGTGGCCACGGGCGCCGGTGTCGGCGTCGCGACGGCGGCCGGGGACGGAGTGGGTGTCGCGGGCGTGGAGGCGCCGCATGCGGGGAGGACAACCAATGCGCCCAACAGCACGAGCGAGCTCTTGTGCATCACACCTCACATATGTCCAATGGTCACGGAAAGAAAAAACACCCAAGAATAGACTGCGCCGGCGGCCTCGTCAACGACGGCGGCCCTTGGCGGCCCGGGCCGCCTCCGTGCGCACCCCGGGGTCGGGGTCAGCGAGGGCGCGGGCGAGCGCCGCCGAGACCTCCGGCGAAGAGGGATCGCGGCCCAGCGCACGCACGGCGGAGGCTCGCACCAGGGCGTCCGGATCTCGCGTCGCCGCGATCAGCGCGTGGCGAGCGGCCTCGCCGCCGCCGTGCCCGAGCGCGAGGGCGGCGCCGGCGCGCACGCGGCTGTCCCCGTCGCGGCGAAGCGCTTCGGCCAGCGCGGGCACGGCCGCGGCCGCGTCCGGCGCGACGCGACTGAGGGCATGGACGGCGCCGAGACGCACGTTGTCCACGGCGTCGCGCAGGGCCGCGACCAGATCGGGGACGGCCGGGGCCGCCTCCGGACCGATGTGGCTCAGCGCGAGTGCGGCACGCCAGCGCACGTTACTGCTCGGGTCGGCGAGCGCCGACCGCAGGGTCGGCACCGCCGCGCCGGCATCGGGCCCGATCGACCCGAGGGCGTCGATCGCATGCCACCCCACGTCCGGATCGCGAACCAGGGCAACGAGCGCCGGCACCGCGGCCCGCGCCTCGGGACCGATCTCGCCGAGGGCCCACGCCGCCTTCCCGCGCACGTCGCCGCGCGCATCGGACAGCGCGGAGATGAGCGCCGGCACCGCGGGGCGCCCGGCCCCGCCCATGCGCGCGATCACGGAGGCCGCCCCGCCCCGTCCGCGGCCGGCCGGGTCGGCCACGAGGGGAAGCAGCACGGGCAAGGCCGAGGCCGGGTCCGGGCCGATGCGCGCCAGCGCATCCTCGGCCCGCCATCGCACCTCCTCCGCCGGGTCGTCCAGATGCGATGCGAGGGCGCTTGCGACCGGTCGCACCGCCGGTCCGATGGCGCCGAGGGTGTGGGCAGCCCCGGCCCGCACCGGAGGGCTCTCGTCGGCCAGCGCGACGCCGAGAGCGCGCGCCGCGCCCGCCGCCCCCGGTCCGAAGCCGCCGAGCGCCCAGGCCGCGGCCGCGCGCACGGCGGGTTCCGGGTCCCTGAGCGCCCGCTCGAGCGCGGGAACGGCCTTTGGCGCGTCGGCGCCGAGGTTCCCGAGAGCGCGCGCGGTGGCGGCCCGGGTCGTCGGATCAGGATCGCGCAGGCGCTCGAGGGGGGGCGCGGCCGGGGACGCGCCGACCGGCATCCTCGCGATCGGCCCGGCGGCGCGCGGGGCATGTCCATCGTCGGCCGCTCCCAGCAGCGCCGAGTCGGCGAGCGCCTCCGCGACGCGCCGCGCGCCCGCCGCGCTCAGGTGGTCGTAGTCGAGGAACGCGCCCTCGCCCAGGGGTCGGAGATGGGGGAGGAGATCGAGGAAGGGAATCCCCTGGGCCATGCAGAACTCGGCAATCCGCTCCTGCACGCTGGGCGTCCCCGGCGTGTCGAGCTGCATGCGAAACGGAAGGACGGCCAGAGCGAACCGGCCGCCGTCCCCTTCGACCTCACCCCGAAGCTGCCGAAGCTCCTCGAAGAAGCGCGCGAAGGCATCGCGCACGCTGGGGGACTCCGGCGCGGTGAAGAGCTCCTCGACGTCGTGGATCTCGCGCCGCCGGGCACCCACCAGTCGTCGCACCAGCGCGGACCGCGCATGGAGCGCCTGGAGCAGGTGCGGCGGGCGCGCGAGGTTGTTGTGGATCTCCGGGATGTCGTTGAGGCAGACGCCCACCACCACGTCGTCGGGGCGGTAGCGGCGGCCGATCCGCTCGTAGGCAATGCGTTCCTGCCGCGTCGACCACCCGCTGAAGGCCACGTTGAAGACCTCGGCCGGCTGCCCGCGCGCGTCGAGGAGGTCCTGCAGGACCTGCGGGTAGGCCTGCTCGGGACGCAAGCCATAGCCGAGGGTCACGCTGTCGCCCAGCATCATCACGCGCCGCGTGCCGGGCTGCCTCTCCACGCCGTGCTCGCGGTCGCGCATGCCGTCGCGGTTGTAGTCCTCCCAGGGCGGCCAGCCCGTGGCCGCGGACTTGACGGTGTAGAACTCGCCGTCGTTCCAGACCGTGATGTAGCTGGCCACCGGCCGCGCGGGAGGCTCGTAGTCGAACAAGCGGCACACGCCCTCGAGGCCGGCCAGCACGACGACGACGGTCGTCAGGCTCAGCGCGAGGTTCGCGGCGAGGCCTCGCGTCGTCTCAGCTCCCTCCGCCGCCGTTGGGGGGCTGCCTCACGGTGAGACGTACGGTGTTGCCGGCCGCGTTGTACGAGACCTCGTCCACCAGGCGTCGCATCAGGAAGATTCCGCGTCCGCTCGGCGCGAGCTGGCGCTCGGGCACGGTGGGATCCGAGATCCCGCCCGCGTCGAATCCGCCGCCGGAATCGGAGACCTCGACCACGACGCATCGCGGGGACACCGACACCACGACGGCCACCCGGCGCCTGGGATCGAGGCGGTGGCCGTGCACGGCGGCGTTCGAGAGCGCCTCCGCCAGAGCGACCGCGAGGTCGGTCAGGCGGTCCTCGTCGAGCCCCGCCGGCGCCACTGCCTCCAGGATGCGGTCCACGGTGGGGGCGACGGCATCACGCCGGCTCGGCATGCGCAGCCGCAAGGGGCGTGCTTTCGGGGCGCGGCGCCGCCCGCCACCCTCGGCGGGCGCGCGGCGGCGGGGCCGTGGGACAGCGGGTCGGCGCATCCAAGAACTCGAATGGGGAAGGCCCGAAATCGACGGGCGCGCGCAATATTAGCTCAGGGCGGGGCCGGACGCGCGGTGATGGCGGGCACGGGAGAACGCGGCTTCGCCGCCGTACATCACGTCGTGCGCGAGGTCTCCGGCTCGTCTTCCTGCGTGAGCTCCGCGACGCTGGCGACGTAGCGCAGCAGGCGCACGGCGGTGTCGTTCTCGGTCGTGCACAAGCACTCCGCGAGCCGGGCGCGGCTGATGAGCTCCTTGCGGTAGGCGCGCATGGCGAGGAAGACGTAGCGCTCGGGGAGCATCTCCCAGCGCGGCTGATCCGGCAGCTCCTGTTGCACGGCGGCCGGCTCGGAGCGCGCGCCCGCCCCCGCTTGACGGATCGCCTCGTCGATCCGCTTGAGCGTGGCCGTGGAGACGAGCTTGAGGGCCTCCAGCCGGACGCGCAGGGCCTTGAGGGTGACGCCGAACGTCCGGGCCAGGAACAGGATTGCGATGTCGCTGACCTCGTTGGCCTCGCTGTGCACGGCGCCGAAGCGCTCGCGCAGCCCGCGGCCGGGCATGAGGAGGGCGGCGGCGAACGCGCTCGAGAAGGTCTCGATGGGCGCCTTCTTCTTGGCTTCCTGGAGATCGACCATCGCTTCCTCGCGGCTGGCGAGGAGGTGGCCCAGGGCGCGCGCGAGCGTGAAGCGCATGCGTGGGATCGAGCGTTCCGAGAGGAGCACGGAGCCGCCGATCGCCGGATGATGGAACGCGCCGGCGCTGAGCCGGCCGCGCTGGGACAGCACGTACACGCGGATGGCGAAGGTGTCCTCGAGCCGCACGCGCAGGTCGCGGATCGGCGCGTCCGGCCCGATGTCGAGGTGGGCGCGAACCGTGGCCGCGAGCTGCTCGGCCTCCGGCACCGAGAAGAGCCGTGGCACCGGCAGCTCGGGCATCGCCGTCCGCGGGAGCCCGTTCGTCTCCTCGAGCTCGAGGTAGTTGCGGCAGAGCGACTCGAAGTTCATCAGGAGGAGCTTCTCGGGCGAGGCTTCGGGGGCACCCTTGGGGCGGCCGGGCCGCCGCGGGGGCCCCACCACGGAGGCATCGAGCTTTTCCGCCATGAGCCGGAAGTGCGGGCGGAAGTCCGCCTTTCCCCAAACGCCCAGGCCCAGGAAGTAATCGAGGGGGCGCGACAGGACTTCCGAGTACTTGTACAGCTCGGCCACGGACACCGGCCGCCGGCCCTGTTCGATCGCGACCTGCGTCGTCCGCGCGAGGCCGAGCTTTTCGGCCACCACGGCCTGAGTGAGCCCAAGGAACTCGCGCGCTTTCGCGATGCGTTGCCCGACCGCTTCGTTTGATTCCATGGGGTTCGCTGATCTGACTTATTTCTGCAATTTATAGCGCCTGGGGCGAGATTGTGTCAAGCGAACAGCCGAACTTTCCTCGGCGCTTAGCCCAAAATTTCATCGCTTGCCGGCTCCGCGAGGCTACCCGACCCGTTTGTCAAACTTGCTGACACATGATCGGCCGGCCCGCTTCTTGCTATCGATGCTCGGCTGACGGACAGAGGAAGACCATGAAAGCGGGCTACCGACAGGCGGCATGGCGGCTGTTCCAGGCGACCCTGGTTCCGCTCTCGAAGCGGACGATCCGCGTGACGTGGGCGGACACGGAGCTCGAAGGCACGCCTTTCCAGACCAAGCGTTTGCCGCTTCCCGTCATTCGCCCCAAGGGCATGCACTGAGCGGGTCCGCGCCGCCGGGAATGAGTACACTGGATTTCCGAGCGGCGCTGAGACACACTCGTCCGTCGCCATGCCTGCCCCCGGCTTGAGCAACGCCGCTGTCGTCCTGCTGGGCGTCATCGCCCTGGGGTCGCTCGCGCAGGCCGTCTTCCTGCTCGTGCTCGGCCGCGAGCTGATGACGATGGGCCGCCGATTGGACGCGTTCCAGCAGCGGCTCGTGCGCGACCTTCATCCCCTGGTCGCCGACATCACTCGCGCGACGCGCAGCCTCTCCGCGGCCTCCGAGCTGACCGAGCAGCAGGCGCGGCGCATCGACAGCCTCGTCTCGACGGCCCTGGCCAGGCTGGTCGAAGTGGAACGCGTGGTCGAGGAAGTCCTCGTCCCGCCGGCCAACCGCGTGGCCGGCTGGCTCGCCGCCTTGCGCAGCCTCCGGACGCTCGTCGATTTCTACCGCGGCTTGCGCGGCTGACCGCGATTACCAGCCCTTGGCGCTGGGCTCCCAGGATCCGGTGCGCGTGAACTCGCCGTGGTCCCGTGAGAAGACACGACGAATCGGCATCACGTAACCGCCGTCCACGAAGCCCATCTGCTCGAGATCTGCTCCCGCCTCGCCACAGTCGGCGCACTTGAACCCGCCGAGCGGATGTCGGACGGGGTCGTGGTGATGGCGGAGATAACAAAGAAAGCGAGCGATCATTGATGCCTCCTCGAGGCACCGGCTCAACGTCGGGGCCGGCCCCCTTCTGCTGGAAGCAACGGTCGTGCCAGCCGATCGGCTGAAACTTCCCGGCCGCGGCACGGCGGCGTACTCCCCGAACCACACGTCTGCCGCCTGAAAAAGTTTCAAACGAGACGCAATCGTCCGGCGGAAGGGGGACCCCATCCGTTTGGGAGGGGCCACGGTTCGAACGACATAGGCCACGGGGAACGCTCCAAGACGAGCGACGGCACACGGATTGCTTGACCTGGCTCAACCGGCTGGTTCAGCCGGCGGAGTCGAGGCGACGGAAGTGCCGCAAAGACCACTCAGGGAGGCAACGATGAACCGCAAGCAGCAGAACACCGAGGACCGGCGCCACGAGGTCCTCAGCCGGATGTTGACGGAGCGGCAGGCCGAGATCCGGAACAAGCTGCGCTCCCTCCGGGAGGTGCTGCCCGCCGCCGTCACCCAGGTCAAAGATGACGAAGAACGGAGCATGGAGGACTTCGTCCTCGGCATGGACTTCGCGCTGATGGAGATGGAGTCCGAGACGCTTCGGAAGATCGACGAGGCCCTGCTTCGGCTGGAAGAGGGCACGTACGGCGCCTGCAGCGAGTGCGACGAGAGCATTTCCGAGCCGCGCCTCAAGGCGCTGCCCTTCGCGAGCCTCTGCCGCGATTGCCAGGAGCAGGCCGAGGAATCGGAGGCGGCGCGCAACGCCCGTCCTTCGCGTTTCTTCGAGGACGCGCCCCCCAGCTCGCCTCGCGAGCGCCGGACCGGCACCGAGAAGCCCCGTTCGTGGGACGCGCCGCGTCGCGCCTCAGCGCCGGTGACGCCGGCGCCGGCCGTCCCCGCCGAGGCCGAGGCGCGGTCGATGCGTGCGGTCAAGCCCTCGAAGGTCGCGCCCTTCCGTTCCTGAGCGCCCGCCCGATGCGCTCTCGCGGCCGCCGCGCCTCCCGTGGCGGCCGCGCCATTTGCGCCCCATCGCGGCCGTAACGCCACTCCGCGAGTCCTCTCGCCGTGATACAAAGGGTAGGTTCGACGGCGATCTGATGCCCGAGTCCGATCCGGAGCCTGCCTCGCGTCCTTTGCCCGGTCGCAGCCCCGGCGACCGTTTCGCGTCACGTGGGCCCGTGCGCGTCCTCGTCGTCATTCCCGATCCGGAACTCCGCACGCAAGCGGAGGCCGCCCTCGCCGGTGAGACGCAGGTCATCGCCGTGCCCGACGCCTCGTTGGCGCTGGCTTCCGCATTCCCGGAGGCCGCGGACGTCATCCTGGCCGACGTGGCGGTGGGCGAAGACATGATGCGCGCGTTGCGCGCCGACCGGCGAACCGGCGGCGTCCCCATCCTCGTTCTCACGACGCGCACGGAGCCCGGGGGCGTGATTCAAGGGCTGGCGGGAGACGCGGACGAGTACCTGCTCAAGCCGGTTCCTCCGCGCGAGCTGGCCGTCCGCGTGCGGGCGCACGCGCAACGTGCCTGGGCCCGCGAGGAGACGCTGCGCGTGGAGGCGTCGGGGCGCGCGGAAGCGGAATCGTCGAACCGGGCCAAGGACGAGTTCATCGCCATGATCTCGCACGAGCTGCGCACTCCCCTCGGCGCCATCCTCATCTGGGCGCAGCTCCTCAAGTCGGACGATCTCGACGCGGGAGCGGTGGCGCGCGCGGTGGGCATGATCGAGCGCAGCACCAAGACCCTGGCCCAGATCATCGACGACCTGCTCGACGCGTCCCGGATCATCGCGGGCAAGCTCACCTTCGAGACGCGCCCGCTCGAGCTGCGGCCCGTGATCGAGGCCGCCCTCGACGCCGCCTCCCCCGCGGCGGAGGCCAAAGGCGTGCTGCTCGAAAGGTCGCTGCCCGGTCCGCTGCCTCCCGTATCCGGGGACGCGGGACGCCTGCAGCAGGTCGTGGGCAACCTCCTCGCCAACGCGGTGAAGTTCACGCCGGAGGGAGGACGAATCGAGGTCCGGCTGGCGCGCTCGGGCTCCACGGCCCACATCACCATCGTCGACACCGGCACCGGAATCAACCCCGAGTTCCTTCCCTTCATCTTCGAACGCTTCCGCCAGGCGGACACGACCAGCACGCGCAAGCAGAAGGGGCTCGGACTCGGGCTCGCCATCGCTCGCCAGATCGTGCAGCTCCACGGCGGGACCATCGAGGCCTCGAGCGCGGGTGAAGGTCGCGGCAGCACGTTCACCGTGAAGCTTCCGCTCCTGGGCTCGACGTCTCCGGTGGTGTCGCCCCCGGTGTTCCGGACCGACGAGCGCCCGGCGGGCACGCCCACCCTCGACGGGATCACGGTGCTGGTGGTGGATGACGAAGAGGACGCGCGCGAGGCCATGGCCGTGCTGCTCGGCCAGGCGGGCGCGCGGGTGATTTCCGTGGCCGGGGCGGCGGAAGCGCTCGACACCCTGGATCGCGAGCGTCCGGACGTCCTCCTCAGCGACATCGCCATGCCGGGCGAAGACGGCTATGCGCTGATCCGACGCGTGCGCTCGCGGCCCGGCGAGACGGGCGGGCGAATCCCGGCCGCGGCCCTCACTGCCTACGCGACGCTGGAGGACCGCGCCAAGGCGATTCGCGCCGGGTACGACGAGCACATCCCGAAGCCGGTCGACCCCACGCGCCTCATCGGCGCCGTCGCGCTTCTCGTCGACGCGGATCGGCACGACACGCCGTCGCCACGCTGACGGACGCCTCTCTTCCGTCTTCGGTCGAGAGAGAAGGTCCTCCGGGGACACGCGGCCAGCGATGAACCCCGGAGGACCCTTAGGGGGAACGTAGCGTCGGCTCCAAGAGGAGCACGGCACCTATGACGATAATGCAGACACACCAAGAGCCTTGTCAATCAATGTCGATGATTTCGACGTCACGATCCCTTGCCCCGGCCTTCCGCGCCTCGCTCAGAGCTGCGGCGATGGCGAGGGAGTGGGAGTCATCGAAGGTGACGGTCCCTCCGAAGGGAGCACCACGGGCCGAGGTGTGCCGACCGGGACCGGCGTGGGCTGGGGGCGCGGCGTCGGGAAGGGCGTGGCGTAGACCGGAGTCGGCGTCGCCACGACGCCCACCGGTGTGACCGGTACCGTCACGGTCTGGGGCGGAACCACGCCGGGTTGCGGTGTGATGGTCATGGGCTGCGGTGTGATGGTCACCAGCGGCGTGACCTTGGGTCGCGGCGTGCTCCGGGTCGTTCGCGCCTGGCCGCGCGTCGATGACGCGGGCGTGGTCTTGCGGGTGCCCGACAAGGTTGTCCCGCCTTCGCCACCGGAAGCCACGGATACCTTGAGGTCGACGACCGTCGTGCCGCGCAAGACGAGCAGCACTTCCGTCCCGCGCTTGAGCTCGGCGAGGTGGGAGGCGGCCGGCGCCGCCACCGTGAAGGTCTCGTCGCGGCCGCCATCTGCCCTGACGTCCACTCCGCGCACGGTGACACGACTGCCGGCGGGGTCGACGGAAACGACGCGTGCGTTGAGGATCGTCTCCTCGTTCGCGCGCGGAGGGTGTTCCGGCGTGTATGTCTTCGGAGTCTGCTGGGCCTGCGCGACGGCCGCGCAGCCCAGCAGCACGAGCGAGGCGAGCGTCTTCATGGCGTCATTCCTTCTCAAATGGGTCGTCGTCCCTGGATGACGCGGATGAGCACCACCACGATGGCGATGACCAGCAGCAGGTGGATGAACCCGCCAAAGGTCGACCCGCTCACCATTCCCAGGAGCCAGAGGATCAGCAAGATCACGAAGATCGTCCACAACATCGTGAGACTCCTTTCTCGGCTGTGTTACCAGGACGACAGCAAGTGACGTGCCACGCGTAACACCCGCAGGATCAC
>QHVP01000178.1 GCA_003222295.1 Acidobacteriota bacterium
CGGTTCTTGGGCGTGTCGATGGTGCCGGGCATCACGCAGTTGACGCGGACGCCGCGATCCTTGTTCTCGAGGGCGAGCACGCGCGTGAGCGCCACCACTCCGGCCTTGGAGACGGCGTAGGCGGCGGCGCCCGCCCCTCCCCCCTCCACTACCTTCGATCCCACGGTGACGATGGCGCCGTGCGACCTTCGCAGGTGGGGAAGCGCGGCACGGCAGATCGAGTAGGCGCTGTCCAGGTTCGCGTGCATCATGCGCGGCCACTCGTC
>QHVP01000180.1 GCA_003222295.1 Acidobacteriota bacterium
ACCCTGGGTTGGATCCTGCGCCTGGGCGTGACCATGGCGCTGCTGGCGTCGATCCACCCCGCCCTCCTCCTGCTCGCGGTGTTCGCGGTCCCGACCGTGTGGACGTCGACCTGGCGGCCCGAGGTCGAGAGGGCCGCCCAGGAGCGGGGGGCCCAGGCCGGCCGCCTGGCCCGTCATCTGTTCACGCTCGCCACCACCGCGGCCCCGGGGAAGGAAGTGCGGGTCACCGGCATCGGGGAGCGCCTGGTGAGGGAGCGCCGAGCGGCCTGGGAGCGCTGGTACGGAGCGGTGGCGGCGGCGCGGTGGGGCTCGGCGTGGTGGCATGCGCTGGCCTGGGCGATCTTCGGCCTCGCCTACGTGGGCGCGGTGGTGTTCGTGTCGACCGGGCTCCGCGCGCCGGCCGGCCACGTGCTGCTGGTGCTCGCGGCGGGGGCCCGGCTCTCCGCGTACATCGGAGCCACGGTCGGCGAGATTGGATTCCTGCGTGGGTTCTGGATGGACGGCTCGCGGCGCCTGGCCTGGCTCGAGGACTACGCCGCCTCCGCCGCCGCGGCGGCGGACCTGCCCGTTCCCGCCGTGCTTCGCCGCGGCCTGCGCCTCGACCATGTGTCCTTCGCGTACCCCGGCACCTCGCGCGTCGTGCTGGACGACGTGTCGCTGACGCTGCCCGCGGGCGCGGTGGTCGCCATCGTCGGCGAGAACGGCGCGGGCAAGACGACGCTGGTCAAGCTGCTCGCGAAGATGTACGAGCCGTCCTCGGGGTCGATCCTCGCGGACGACACGCCGCTGGCGCGCGTGTCCGCCCGTGACTGGAGGGCGCGCCTGGCCGGCGCCTTCCAGGACTTCTTCCGCTTCGAGTTCCGTGCGCGGCATACCGTCGGCCTGGGCGACGTCCCCCGCATCGAGGACGAGCCGGCGGTGATGGCGGCGGTGGACCGGGCCGGAGCCCGCGACGTCGTGGCCCGCCTCGTCTCCGGCCTCGACACGCAGCTCGGTCCGACCTGGCCGTCCGGAGTGGACCTGTCGTTCGGCCAGTGGCAGAAGCTGGCCCTGGCCCGCGGCTTCATGCGCGAGCAGCCGCTGCTGCTGGTGCTCGACGAGCCGACGGCGGCCCTGGACGCGGAGACGGAGCACGCGCTGTTCGAGCGCTACGCCTCCGCGGCCCGCGGCACCGGGGAGGGCAGGGGCGGCCGCATCACGATCCTCGTCTCTCACCGCTTCTCGACCGTGCGCATGGCGGACCTCATCGTCGTGCTCGACGGGGCCCGGCTCGTCGAGGTCGGCACGCACGACGAGCTGATGGCCAGGAGCGGGCAGTACGCGCAGCTCTACGGCCTCCAGGCCGCCGCCTATCGCTGACGAGGGTCCGTGCGCTTGCGTGGAGCCTGAGCGAAAATGCAGGCGACATGCCGGTGGAGTGGGCCCGTGACGGCGCGGTGGTGGTGGTTCGAACGATTGGCAACTACAGCAACGCGGAAGTGCGCGCGGCGATCGACCAGGCGGCCGCTGATCCGGAGTTTCAGGCGGGAACGAGTCTCGTTTTCGACGGCACCCGGTCCGAGGCGCCCATCTCCAAGCCGGACATGGAATGGCGCGTGGCCATGCTGCGGACGTTATCGTCGAGGGGCTTCTCGTCTCGCGTCGCCATTGTCGTCCGTGGGGACGAACGGTACCGGTTCGGCCTTGCCCGGCAACTGTCGATGCTCGTGGAGCAGCACGGGATCGAGCTCAAGCCCTTTCCGGACGTCGAGGCGGCGATGGCCTGGCTGTCCGCGACGCCGGACTAGCCGATCGATCGGCTAACCGGGTCGGCCGTTGCCATCCCGGTGCTGGCGCAGGATGGCCAGGATCTCCGCCACCGCGGGTCCGCCACTCGCGGGATCTCGGGCGGTGGCGATCGCCTCGGCTGCGCCCGCGAGCCACTCGTCGGACTGCAGGCGGCGCAGCTCCAGGAGCGTGGTCGTTCCCATGGCGCGGGCCTGGAGAAGGGCCTCGCGCGCCTCCGCGAGCTTGGCCTGCAGCCGGCGCGTTTCGCCCTGGAACTGCGAGACGAGATGGGCCAGGTGATTGGCCAATCGGCTGGCCGCCTCCGCCGCGTCGACCGCATCGAATTCCTTCAGCAGGGCGCCGATCGGAGTCGTCGCCTGGTCGATGGTCTCCGGCTCGTCCCAGGCCGCGCGGCCCCATTGGCGTGCGATGACCTGGGCCGCCTCCGAAAGGAAAGCGTCGATGACCGCGACGGCATCGGGGGCGAGAATCGCGGCATCGCCGCGCAAGACCATGGCGCGGTACTTGAGCTGCCGCGCGTGCGGGCGGTCGCGCATCCTCGACAGTTCGCCGCGCAGCTCCTCCACGTGGCGGAGAATCGTCTCGCGGAAGTCCTCGTCTTGGGCGGGCATCAGCCCTTGGGCGGAGCGGCCCTCCAGTTCAGGGCTTCGGGTCCAACCGCGTGCTGGTCACGCGCTGGCCGGTCGGCGCCAGGCTCAGATTTTCCTTCTTGCACACGTCGCACACGACTGCGAACTCCGGATGCGCGCTGCGCCCTGGCTCCATCGTGACGACCATCATCGCCTCGTGGCCGCAGGCGTGGCACTTGAAGGGCGCTCTCTCCGTAGGCATGAAGAGATTCTATTCCCTGTTAGTCCCTACAAAGGCTCGGATCGGGACGCCTCGTCCCAGGCCGCCGGGCCGAAGATGTCGACGATGCGATCCTGAACGAGGCGCAGGGTCGCGCCCGCGACGTCCTCGGCTTCCCGGTCCAAGCGCGGCGACGGCGTCCGCGTGAAGCTGGCGCACGATGCGCGCGACGCGGATGGCCGCTTCCCGACTGTAGCTCTCGCTGGCCAGCGCCGCCCTCAGCATGGCGGGGACTCCGAGCACGGCGTCCCGGAGCGCCACCCATGAATCGTGCTCGCCGTGCCGCATACTGGAATGGAACCTCGAGGGCGAGGACTTCAGCTTGGAGGGCGGACGCATGTTGAAGGACACACCGATCATTCCTTATATACCGGTGGCCGATATCGTTCGAGCGCGGAAGTTCTACGAGGAGAAAGTGGGTCTGGTCCCCCGGGAAGAGTACGCGGGGGGCGTGATCTACGAGTGCGGCCAGGGCTCGTGGGTGTTCATGTACCCATCCCCGGGCGCGGGCACGTCGAAGGCGAGCACGTTATTCTGGAGCGTCGAGGACGTCGCCGCCGAGGTGGCCCAGCTCAAGTCGAGAGGCGTGACCTTCGAACATTACGACATGGTTCAAGGACAGCGAGGGAAACATCCTGGCCATCAGCCAAAGGGTCTGAGCCGCGTCATTCCGGCCTCGAGTCGAGGAGCGCTCGCACCTTGGTCAAGAGGGCGGCGGTCGTGAATGGCTTCTGGAGGAACTGGCTGTCCGGGGCGAAGACCCCATGATGGCCGACGGCCTGGTCGGTGTAGCCGGATATGAACAGGACCTTCAGGTGCGGATGGGTGCGCCGGAGGGTGCCCGCGAGTTCGGGTCCGCTCATCCGCGGCATGACCACGTCGGTGAGGAGGACGTCGACCCGGCCCAGGCGGTCGATCTCCTCGACCACGGCGGTGGGAGCGGCATTCTCCACGACCGAGTAACCCGCGCCCTCGAGGATCTCCCGGATCATGGCCCGGAGCGCCTCCGCGTCCTCGACGACCAGGATGGCTTCGTGGCCGCGGAGGTCCGAGGGTGGGGAGGCCCCTTCCGCTTCCGCCGGTTTGTCCTCGTCCGTGCACGGGAGGTAGACGCGGAAGGTCGAGCCCCTCCCGACCTCGGAGTAGACGCTCACGTGGCCGCCGCTCTGCTTGACGATCCCGAACACCGTCGCCAGCCCGAGTCCGGTGCCCTTGCCCTCCTCCTTGGTCGTGAAGAACGGCTCGAAGATGTGCGACTGCGTCTCGGCGTCCATGCCCGCGCCCGTGTCGCTGACGGCCAGCATGGCGTAGGGACCCGGGCGGACGTCCGCGTGCTGGTGGGAATAGGCCTCGTCGAGGACGGCTTTGGCGGTCTCGATGATCAACTCGCCGCCTCGAGGCATCGCGTCGCGAGAGTTCACCACGAGGTTGAGGATCACCTGTTCCACCTGGCCACGGTCGGCGCGGACGCGCCCGATGGCGGGCGCCGCTTTGGTCACGAGGCGCACGTCCTCCCCGATCAGGCGATGGAGCATGCCCTCGAGGCCCCTCACGACCTCATTCAGGTCGAGGATCTTCGTCTCCAGCACCTGCTTGCGGCTGAAGGCCAGGAGCTGGCGCGTGAGGTTGGCCGCGCGCTCCGCGGCCTTCTGGATCTCGGTCAAGCGGCGCTGCTCGGGGTGCGCGGGCCCGAGCGCCTTCCGCAGCAGCTCGCCGTACCCGGTGATGACGCCGAGCAGATTGTTGAAATCGTGAGCGACGCCACCGGCGAGGCGACCGATCGCTTCCATCTTGTGGGCCTGCCGAAGCTGCGTTTCCAGTCGCCTCTTCTCGCTGACATCCGTGGCTAGCACCAATCGCGCCGGGCGGCCGCGCAGCACGATGGCATTCGAGCTGATCTCGACGTCGATGAGGGCGCCGTCCTTGAGACGATGCTGCCAGGTGCCGTCGGAGCTGCGTCCACGGGCGGGGTCCTCGGCGAGCCGGGTCAGGAGGCGAGGCACGTCGGCCGCAGGCCGGATGTCCTTGATGGTCATGGCCAGGAACTCTTCGCGCGTGTATCCGTAGAGGTGAACCGCCGCGTCGTTGACGGCGAGGAAGGCCAGGCTGTCCGGATCATAGACCCACATGGGATGGGGATTGCTCTCGAACAGCAGCCGGTATTGCTCCTCGCTCTCCTGCAGCCGCCTCTCCACTCGCTTGCGCTCCGTGATGTCGCGAAGGACCAGGAGGACGATCGTGCTCTCCCCGATGCGCACGGGGGAAGCGGAGACGTCCGCGGCCACCGTGGATCCGTCCGCGCGGATCAGAAGCTGGTCCTCCGTCCGCGTCGTGTCATTGCCGAGGAGGACCGCAGAGCTCCGTTGGGCCGGGGACACGAACTCGTCGTACCGATGTCCCACGATGGCGGCACGGGGGCGGCCGAGGAGGACCTCCGCCTGTCCGTTGGCCTCGATGACTCCGTCGTTGTCCACGAGCAGGATGGCGTCGTTGGCGTGCTCCATCAGGGTGCGGTAGCGCGCTTCCGAGGCGGCCCCCCGGAACAAGGACTGGCCGACCGCGATCGTCTGCCCGAACTGCCGCGCCAGCGTGCTGGCGAACCCGATCCAGGCCCGTTCCGAGAAGTCCTGGGCATCGGCGGCGAGCAGGAGCACGCCCACCGGTTCCTGCGCGACCACGAACGGGATCACGAGCACCGAGGTGCGGCCGAGCTTTTCCGTTAGCGCGCGCAGGCCGGAATCGGCCGCACCCTCGCTCCCGAGCGAGAAGGCGATCGGATCGGTCCCCTCGAGCGCGCGTCGCAGGACCTCGGGGTGCCCGAAGCCGGCGGCGGCGGCGGCGCGAGTGTCGGCGGGAAGGCCGGCCTGGGCGCGGAGCTGAAGGCTGCCGTCATCGGAGACCAGGTAGAGAAGGCCCGTGGAGAGCCCGGTGGCGTCGAGGCAGTGGACGAGGACGTCGCCGAGGACGCTGGCCAGGTGTTACGCTCGAGCTGACGCTCGAGCTGGATCTGCAGGCGCTCCTTGTGGAGGGCCTCCCGCTCTCCCTCCACGGCCGGGGCGGGGGCGGCGGCGCCGGTGCTCAGGGCGGTGGTGAGGGCCGCGATCGCGGACACGAAGTCCGGCGTGCGCAGGAGGAGAGCGTTGGCCCCCATCTCGCGGGCGAGGGCCTGGTCGGCCTCGTCGACGTAGGCGGAGGAGAGGAGCACGACCGGGATGTGGGCCAGGGACGGGTCGCGGCGCACCGCATCGCAGACGAGGAAGCCGTCGATCCCCGGCATGAGCACGTCGGAGAGGATCGCATCCGGATTCCAGGCCCGCGCCTTCTCCAGGGCCTCTTCGCCTCCCGCGGCCAGCTCGACTTCGAAGCCCTGATCCCGCAGCCGCATGGCCGCAAGGCGGCGGTTGAGCGGCTCGTCGTCCACGACGAGGACACGGCGGCCGGCAGAGCTCGCGGGGGCAGTGGCGGCCAGGTGGGTACGGACGACCTCGAGCAGGCGCGAGGGCTCGATCGGCTTGGCGAGGAAAGTCGTGTTCGCGAGCGCCTGGCGTCGCAGGTCTTCGAGTCGGGACACCATGCCCGTCACCACGATGATGGGCGTGGTCGCCATCCCGGGCAGGCGGCGCAGGCCTTCGATGAGCTGCAGGCCGTCCATGTCCGGCAAGACGTAGTCCTGGAGCACGAGGTCTGGCGGGTGGTCGCCGGCGAAGGTGAGGGCGGCTCGACCGTCTCCGGCTTCGGCGACCCGAAACCCTTCGCTCTCGAGGGCGAAGCGCATCATCTTGCGGGTGATCGGGTTGTCCTCGACGACGAGGATCGTGCCTGCGTTCACGTCGGCCTCGGCGGCTCAGTCCCGGAGAGGTGACGGGCGACGAGGGCAGGGAGGGTCCGGGTATCGATCGGCTTGGAGACGTAGCCGTCGCATCCGGCCTCACGCGCCCTCTCCTCGTCCCCCTTCATCGCGTAGGCGGTGAGGGCGACGATGACGATGTCTCGCGTCGCCGCGTCGCCCTTGAGCCGGCGGGCCAGCTCGAATCCGTTCATGCCCGGCATCTGGAGGTCCATCAGGATGAGCCGGGGTCGAAAGTCCTCCAGGATCGTGATGGCCTCTTCCGCGCCATCGGCCGTGCGTACCTCGTACGATTCCCCCGAGAGCAGCAAGCGCAGGAGCCTCAGGTTGGCCGGGTTGTCGTCGACGACCAGGATCCGTTCGCCGGCCATCACGATCCCTCGGCCGCCTGGCCCGCCCGATCCTCGTCGGCGGCCGCCAGCGGCACGTGGGTGCGCAACTCCTCCAGGAGCCGCTGCGTGCCCCCCTTCTGGACCACTGCCTGCGCCCACGCCGCCAGACGCCCGTGATCGACGGCGGTGAGGTCCTTGACCGTCCACACGATCACGGGTGTGCTCCGTCCCGCCGGCGTACGGCGAAAATGTTCCAGGAAC
>QHVP01000177.1 GCA_003222295.1 Acidobacteriota bacterium
CAGATGCCGCGCCGCTTGGTCCAGATCGGCGGCGCGGAATAGATCCAGCAGAGCCCGGTCGTGACCACCACGATCCAGAAGCACTCGTGGTGCGCCGCCTCCGCCGGCGCGGCCAGCCAGGCCAGCACCCAGGCCGCGGCGCAGGTGACGATCGTGAACGCCCAGGCCTCGCGCATCGTGAGCGCACCGCTGGGCAGCGGCCGCGCCGGCTTGTTCACGCGATCGATGTCGAGGTCGTAGATCTGGTTCAGCGCATTGTTGGCGGCATTGAGCACGGCGGCCATGAGCGCGCCGTACAGGACGGGCAGCATGAGGGTCACGGTCACCGGCAGCTTGTGATGGCCGGCGCCCCAGGCCGTGACCGCGCCGCTCACGACGCCCAGAGCGGGCGGCATCAGCGTGAACGGCCGCGCGAAGTCCAGGAAGACGCGCGGCTGGCCGCGCGGCGCCGTGCCCGCGGCGACGGCCGACCCCGTCATGCCGCGGCCCGCGCCATCAGGAGGACGAGCGCGGCCCCGATCGCGGTGTTGACGGCGTTGAGCAGGTCATTGTCCAGCCAGCCGCGCTCCTCGGCGACGGTGCCGAGCACGCTCTCGGCCAGGCTGCCCAGCAGGCCCGCGATCGCCACCAGCGCGGCCGCGCCCGGCCCGTAGAGTCCGCCCGCCGCCCCCACCGCCGCGACGACGATGGCGCCGGCGAGGCCGGCGAACGTACCCTCCGCGCTGATGGCGCCTTCCGTCCCCGGCGGCACCGGCCGCAGAGTCGTGATGAGGTACGTGTGCCGCCCGTAGGCCTTGCCCACTTCGGACGAGCAGGTGTCGGCCCCGGCCGTCGCCACCGCCGCCGCGTAGGCGAGCGCGAACAGGTAGCGGTCGTCGGGGGCGGAGAAGCCGGCGAGCAGGGCCAGCGCGGCGGGCACGCCGCCGTTCGCCCAGGCGTTGCGCCATCCGCGCGCGCCGCCCTTCTCCTGGGCGATGCCCCGCTGTGCCTTCACGCGGTAGCCCAGCTTGGTGACGGCGGTGCCGACGACGAAGAACGCGATCATCACGGCGAGCCCGCGGAGGCCGAGGCCGGCGGTGATGAGGGTGCCGATCACGACCGCGGAGAGCGCGCCCGCGACGTCGATCGACTTCAGGGCGTAGGCCAGGGCCGCGATGGCCACGTTGATGGCCAGACCCAGGCCCGCCCGCCGCGCCAGGGTCGGGTCGCCGAAGAAGAACGTGAGCAGAGCACGGTCACCGGTACCACCACGACGAGAATCCAGGGCGACGCGGCCGCGCTCGGCGGCATCTCGAGGGTCCAGACGGACAGCAGCGCGGCCGCGAGCCCTCCGAAGACGACGAACGCGGTGAACCCGGCCCAGCCCTTGCGCGCGTTCCAAGGCAGCCGCGGTCCGCCGACAGCCTGGCCCACGATCGAGGCCATCCCGTCGCCGACGGCGAGCAGGCCCCACACTGCCGCCACCATCCACCGGTCTTCCCGCAGGACGAGCACGAGGACGAGCACGCTCAAGGGGTAGATGAGGATGCCGATGGGATAGCCGGCACCATGATCGTGCTCGCGCCACAGCGCGCGTCCGCCCAGGCGCGGCAGCACCAGCCAGTTGAAGAGGAACGCGCCCGCCGCCATCGCCGCCGCCTCCGGCCAGGTGAGATAGCGCAGCAGCAGGGCGAACGCCCCCACGCCCACGTGGACCAGCTTCCGCTTGAGCTCTCCGGAGTTCAGCGGCACCTGTCTCAGGCGCCTGCGTCCGAACGCAGCCAGTCGAGGGTCCGCCGCAGCCCATCGCGCAGCGGGGTCGTGCGATAGCCCAGGTCGCGCTGCGCCTTCGCGCTGGTGTAGGACCAGTGCTCGCGGAACACGCCGACCACCTCGTGCGTGAGCAGCGGCTCCATGCCCGTCAGCTCCGCCCAGGCGTAGAGCATCCAACCGAGGGCGCCCGCCGCGGCGTAGGGGATGTGCAGGCGGGGCGCGGGGACGCCGGACGCCTCGCCCAGCAGACGGAAGAAGTCGTTCATCGACACGTTCTCGCCCGCCAGCAGGTAGCGCTCGCCCGCGCGCCCCTTCTCCAGCGCGTCCACGTGCCCGGCCGCTACGTCGTCGACGAAGGCATAGGACCAGAGGCGATCGCCCGGGCCGATGATGCCCGGGAACCGGCCGCGCAGGTGGTCCGCGATCATGTTCACCACGATGTTGCCCGCGGTGCGGTCGCCGGGGCCGTAGACCACCCCGGGATAGAGCAGGACGACGTCGCGTCCGGCGGCCGCGGCCTCGCGCGCGATCACGTCCGCGTGCGCCTTGGTGCGCTCGTAATCGTTGCGGAACGAGTGGCCGGGGTGGATCTGCGACTCGTCCGCGGGCGGGGCCCCGGTGGGCCCGATGGCCATGAACGACGACGTGTAGACGAGCCGGGCCCCCACCGCCTCCGACGCCGCCAGCGCGGCGCGCAGCCCTTCGACGTTCACGCGGTCGAAGACCTCGCGCTCCGGCACCCACATCTTCACGAGCGCCGCCATGTGCAGGATGGCCTGGCAGCCTTCGGCGGCGCGCCGCAGCGAGGCCGCGTCGCATACGTCGCCGCGCACGATGTCGCCCGCGGGCAGGCCGGCGAGGTTGCTGCCCGCGCGCGCGAGCAGGCGCACCTCGTACCCGCGCGCCACCAGCGCGCGGGCCACGTTCTTCCCCAGGAATCCCGTGCCTCCCGTGAGCAGGACCTTCATCGAGGCGGACTCCCGGCGGAAATGCGCAGGCGCCAATCCTCCAGCAGGTCGTGCAGCGTGCGGTCGAGAGCGATGCGGGGTTCCCAGCCGGTGGCGGCCCTCAGCCGCGACGGGTCGCCGACGAGGACGGGGATGTCGGAAGGGCGGACGCGGCCGGGATCCTGGCGGATCTCGACGTCGACGCCGGCCAGGGCCATGAGCTGGCGCAGCACGTCCCCCAGGCGAACGCCGCGACCGCTGCACACGTTGTAGACGGCGTCGAGACGGCCCGTCTCTCCGGCCGCTGCGGTCTCGAGCAGCGCCCAGTAGGCGCGCACCACGTCGCGTACGTCCGTGAAATCGCGCACGGCCTCCAGGTTGCCGACGGAGAGGGAGGGCGGGCGGCGGCCCGCGGCCACCTGCGCGATCTGGCGCGCGAACGAGCTCTCGGCGAAGGCCTCGCCCCGCCCCGGGCCCGTGTGCGGGAAGGTGCGCGTGCGCACCACCTGCGGGCCGTCCGGCGCCGCGTACTCGAGGGCGAGCAGGCCCTGCGCGACCTTGCTCACCCCGTAGGGCGAGATCGGCCGCAGCGGCGTGTCCTCCCGCACCGGGATCGACGCGTTCTCCACGATGCCGTACTCGTCCGCGCTCCCGACCACGAGCACGCGCGGGCGGAGACGCTCCGCGCGCACGGCGTCCATCAGGTGGACGACGCCCATGACGTTCGTGCGGAGGGTGGCGCCGGGATCGATCCAGGAATGATGCACGCTGGACTGGCCGGCCAGATGGACGATGCGATCGGGGCGGGCCATGGCCACCGCCGCCGTCACGGCGGCCATGTCGTCGAGGTCCCCTTCCAGGATGGTGGCGTGTCCCAGCCGAGGCCCGGGGGCCCCGCCGCGCGGACGCACGAGCGCGAACACCTCGACTTCGGGATGCTCGGTCCGCAGCAACTCCAGGAGGTGGCCTCCCACGAAGCCGTGGGCGCCCGTGACCAGGACCCTCACAGCCAATCAACCCGGTGGTGGCCGCAGTGCAGCCAATCAACCCGGTGGTGGCCGCAGTGCAGCCAATCAACCCGGTGGTGGCCGCAGTGCAGCCAATCAACCCGGTGGTGGCCGCAGTGCAGCCACCTTGAGCGGCCGCCACCACGCTTCGTGATCGCGGTACCAGGCCACCGTCCGCGCCAGGCCCTCCGCGAACGGAACCTGCGGCTCCCAGCCAAACGCGCGCAGCTTGCCGCTGTCCAGGCTGTAGCGGCGGTCGTGTCCGGGGCGATCCGGCACGCGCTTGATGAGGGTCTCCGGCTTGCCGACCAGGGAGAGGATGCGCCGGGTGAGGTCGATGTTCGGCACCTCGTTGCCGCCGCCGATGTTGTAGGTCTCCCCCGGGCGGCCACGCTCGAGCAGGAGGTCCACGGCCCGGCAATGGTCGTCCACGTGCAGCCAGTCGCGCACGTTGAGGCCGTCGCCGTAGAGCGGCACCGGGATGTCGTCGATGGCGTGGGTGACGAAGAGGGGAATGACCTTCTCCGGAAACTGGTAGGGCCCGTAGTTGTTCGACGCGCGCGTCACCACGACGGGCACTCCGTAGGTCGCGAAATAGGAGTAGGCCAGCCGGTCCCCGCCCGCCTTGCTCGCGGAGTAGGGGTTGCGGGGCATGAGCGCGTCCGTCTCCCGGGAGGAGGAGCCCTTCTCGACGCTTCCGTAGACCTCGTCCGTCGAGATCTGCACGAAGAGCTTCAGGGCGGGGGAGCGGCGGGCCGCCTCCAGCAGGACGAAGGCCCCGTACATGTCCGTCTGGATGAAGCGGCCCGCATCGTAGAGGGACCGGTCCACGTGCGTCTCCGCCGCGAAGTTGACCACGTACGCGCAGCCGGGGAGGACGCGCTCGACGACCAGGGCATCCGCGATGTCGCCCTGGACGAAGGAGAGGCCGCGATGTCCCTCGAGGTCGGCCAGGTTCTCGCGGCGTCCCGCGTAGGTCAGCTTGTCGAGGACGACGATCTGCCAGTCCGGGCGCGTCCGCGCGACGTGGTGCACGAAGTTGGATCCGATGAACCCCGCGCCGCCGGTGACGAGGATACGGGTGCTCATCGTCCGGACAGGAAGCCGCGGTTGCTCGCGTTGGCCTCCTGACCCATGAAGTTGCCGATGGACCCGATGTTGGCCAGCTCGATGGCGAAGCGGAACTGCTTGTTCTTCACGTTGTACTTGGAGTTGATCATCTCGGCCACGAACCCGCAGCATTGCACGTCGTAGCGCAGGCGGGCGGTGGACTGCACCATGGTCTTGCTGATGACGTCGTAGTCCGCGGATCCGGCCGCGGTCAGCTTGCCGGGCACGATCTGCAGGCGGCCGGAGCCGCGCATGGTGTTGGTGGGACGCGTGCGGGCGACGCTGATGCGGTACATCCCGCGGAACCAGCGCGCGTCCAGCCCGAAGATGCGGTAGTTCACGTTGGTGGAGAGGCTGAGGCTCCGGACCTCCTTGAAGTTGACGTCGTACTCCAGGTCGAAGTTGGTCGAGACGGCCGGGGTGGGACGGATGCGCAGGCGCGACTGCAGGGGCGAGCGGTGCGCGGGCTGCCCGTTCGTGCCGAAGACGGCCGAGGAGTAGTTGGGGTCGTAGATGTTGGCGCCGCTGGCGATGTCCACGTAGTAGGTCTGGCCGATGCGCCAGTTGATGAACTCGTAGGGCTCGGGCTTGCCCGACTTCCCCGGCCGCTTGGAGTAGAGCTGCTGGACGAAGCCGTAGCGGACCTCGTTGGTGCCGGGGAAGAAGTCCAGGTAGTCGAAGCGCGGGATAGTCTTGAACTCCTCGAACTTCGAGCGGTAGGTGTAGGTCACCTCCGGGGTGAAGACGTGCTTGTAGCGCTCGGAGTAGAAGTTCCCGGGGGTGTTGAACACGCGCGAGAAGCTCGGACCCCGCATCTCCAGGCTGCCCTCGACGTAGCGGCGCTCGATCG
>QHVP01000017.1:0-2259 GCA_003222295.1 Acidobacteriota bacterium
CTTCCAGACCCTCACCGACGAATCGCTCGACAGCCTGCGTGTCCTCCTCACCGCCATGGCCCGCGAGGACCGACAGGACCTGCTCCGCCAGATCGAGCCTCGCTGACGGGCGCCCTCAGCCCTTCATCAGCTCCAGCAGTTCCGAGAGCGGGATGATCACCCACTCCGGCCGCTGGTCGAGCTCGTACCCGATCTCGTGCAGGGTGCGCTCGAGCAGATAGCCGGTGAGGGAGGCGCGCAGCTCCTCCGGAGTGGCGGGCGCGAACGGCTGGCCGGCTGCCGTCTGCAGGTAGCGGCGCAGGAAGGCGGCGCCCACCCACGCTCGCCAGGCGCGCAGCGCGGGCTCGAGCATGGGGATGTCCTCCGCGCGCACGGCGCCGCTGGACACCCGCCCGGAGAGGGCGTGGGCGGTGACGTAATGGAAGGAGCGCAGCATGCTGGCGACGTCGCGCAGGGGCGAGCGCTTGATGCGCCGCTCGGCCAGGGGGCGGCCGGGCTCACCTTCGAAGAACAGCATCACGAAGTCGCGCCCGTTGTAGAGGACGCGGCCCAGGTGGTAGTTGCCGTGGTAACGGATGCGCTTCGAGCGAAAGCGCGTCTCGAAGGCCGCGCGCGAGCGCTTGAGGATCTCGGCCTCCAGCGACACCGCCCGCTGGGCGTCCGCCTGTACGACCTCGGGCAGGGAACGCAGCCGGCGGCGGAGGCGGTGCAGCACGGAGCGCCCGAGGTTGCGCACGGATTGGACGAGCGAGCGCTGGTACAGCGCCGAGAACGGCTCCGGCGCGAAGCGGGGATCGACGGGATCCGAGGCCAGCGCCGCGTGCATCTCCGCCGTGCGCTGCGCCAGCAGCTCGACCGTCTCCAGGAAGGGGCCGAGGGACCGGCGGGCCTCCTCGGGGAGGTCGCGCGCGGCCAGCTCGGCCGTGGCCTCGGTGGGCATGGGAGGGGGCCCCGATCCCGTGAGGATGCGCTCGGAGTAGCGTCCCAGCTCGTCGAGCGCGAGCAGCCATCCGTCGGTCTCGTGCGGCACGTAGTCCTGGAGTACGGCGAGCGTGGAGGTCACGCTGGGCGTCTTGTGCGCGATGACGCCGCGCACCGGAGGACAGTGCGCGAAACCGTGCTCGGCCAGGAACTGCACGACCTCCAGGTCCGGGTGCACGTCCTCCGGGCGGCGGATCAGCCGCAGGACGAAGCGCGAGCCGAAGGTGACGGAGGCATCGCCCGCCGCCACCGTGACCTGTCCGGGGACGCGGTCCGCCTGCAGCTGGCGGGTCTTTCGGACCTGGCGATCCGACCACCCTTCGAGCTCGCCGACTTCCCCCTTGACCGCGGAGCGCCGGCCCATGACGGCGAGCAGGGACTCGCAGAACTCGCGGTCGCAGACCGCGTCGTAGAGGACGCCGGCGGAAGCGCTCTTGTCGTCGCGCAGCCGGGCCAGGACCGCGCCGGGGATCCGCGCCGCCAGCTCCTCGCCCCGGCGTCCGAGGGCGGCGCCGACGGGGAGCAGGTAGCGCTCCGACTCGCCCTCGACGTAGTCGGTCTGCACCAGCGCGATCACGGCCAGATCGGTCACGGGGAGGACGTCCACGATCTCCGCCCGCATCAGCTCGCGCGACTTGCCCCAGAACCAGGAGCGGGACCGCAGCGCGGTGGCGAGCACGGGGGCGATGCGCCGTCCGAGTTCCTCCGCGAAATGCTCTTTCCAGTCTTCCGTCCAGGCGACCTCCGGCCAGGCCTCGGGGGCGGCGGGCAGGTGCACCGGCTTGGCCGTGGGCGCCGCTTTCTCGAGCGCGAACCAGAACAGCCCGTGCGGGCCGAGGGAGATCGGGTAGGGACCGTCCGCGATGGGAGGGAACGCGCTGCGGCCGGACATCTCGACCGGGTGGAGCCCGCGCAGGGCGGACAGGCTCAGCTCCGCGTGCTGCGGGAAGCGAGAGAGGTTCGCCACCACCAGGATGCGCTCGTCCGCGTACGCGCGCAGGAAGGCCAGGATCTTGTTGTTGTCCGGGTAGAGGAACTCGAGGCTGCCCCGGCCGAACGCCTTGTGCTGCTTGCGCAGGCTCAGCGTGCGCTTCATCCACCACAGGAGCGACTGCGGGTTGCTGTGCTGCACCTCGACGTTGACGGCTTCGTAGTGATACTCGGGGTCGATGATGACGGGGAAGTACAGCCGCTGCGAGTTGGCGCGGGAGAAGCCCGCGTTGCGGTCGGGGCTCCATTGCATCGGCGTGCGCACGCCGTTGCGGTCGCCCAGGTAGA
>QHVP01000017.1:2324-5104 GCA_003222295.1 Acidobacteriota bacterium
TTGCCGAGGAGGGGGGCCAGGCGGCGGCGGATGCCCAGGTTGATGCGCGCCTGCGCATCCTGGGCGTAGGCACGGTACATGTAGTCGCGCTCCTCGTCCGTCACCATCTCCAGCGTGAGCTCGTCGTGGTTTCGGAGGAAGAGCACCCATTGGCAGGTCTCCGGGATGGGCGGCGTCTGCTCCAGCATGTCCACGACCGGATGGCGGTCCTCCGTCTGGATGGCCATGAACAGCCGCGGCATGAGCGGGAAGTGGAACGCGGTGTAGCACTCGTCGCCGCTCCCGAAGTAGGCGACGGCGTCCTCCGGCCACTGGTTGGCTTCCGCCAGCAGCATCTTCCCCTTGAACTTCGAGTCGATGTGCGCGCGCAGCTCCTTGAGGGCCTGGTGGGTCTCGGGCAGGTTCTCGCAGTTCGTGCCCTCGCGCTCGAAGAGGTACGGCACGGCGTCGAGGCGCAGCCCGTCCACCCCGATCTCGCCCAGCCAGAAGTCGACGACCTGGAACATGGTGCGGCGCACCTGCGGGTTGTCCCAGTTGAGGTCGGGCTGGTGCGCGTAGAAGCGGTGCCAGTAGTCCTTGAAGATGATGCGCGCGTCCGCATAGCGCTCGGCGGTGTCGCTCCAGACGTAGAAATCGCGGGCGCCGCTCCCCGGCGGCGACCGGCGCGCGCGCTGGAACCAGGGGTGCTGGTCCGAGGTGTGGTTGAGGACGAGCTCGGTGATGACCTTCAGCCCGCGCCCGTGGGCCTCGCGCAAGAGGCGCCTTACGTCCCGGAGCGTCCCGTACGAGGGATGGATGTCGAGGTAGTCGGCGGTGTCGTAGCCGTCGTCCTTGAGCGGCGAGGGATAGAACGGGAGGAGCCAGATGGCGGTGACGCCGAGGTCCTGCAGGTAGTCGAGCTTGGCGGCGAGGCCGGCGAAGTCGCCGATGCCGTCCGCGTTCGAATCGGAGAACGCGCGGACGTGCAGCTCGTAGAGGATCGCGTCCTTGTACCAGAGGGGATCGCCGTCCAGGAGCGGCTTCGTGGGCATCCCAGGCCATTATGCCCGGCGGCCGCGGCGCGCGGAGCCGGGGCGCGCAACATCGGACGCGGCGTCGGGGGCGGCCGGGGCGATGACGAGGGTCAGGACACCGCGCCCGGCGCGGCGCGGAGCGCGGCCAGGACCCGGTCCGGCGTGAGGGGTATCTCGCGCAAGCGCAACCCGGTGGCGTGGAAGACGGCGTTGGCGATGGCGGGGGCGGGCCCGTTGATCGGGATCTCGGCGATGGCCTTGGCCCCGAAGGGCCCCGTCGGCTCGTGCGTCGGCACCAGGATCGAGACGATCTCGGGGACGTCGATCGCGCTCGCGATCGTGTAATCGCGGAAGGAGCGGAACTGCATGCGCCCGCTGGCGTCGAAGGGCATCCGCTCGTAGAGCGCGTAACCGACGGACTGGATGGCCGCTCCCTCGATCTGCCCTCCCGCCATGTGCGGGTTCACGACCTGCCCGCAATCCACGGCCTCCACGACCTTGAGCACGCGCACCGCCCCCGTCTCCGTGTCGACCTCGACCTCGACGAAAACGGCGGCGAAGGGGGGCGGGGACTCGTAGGACATGTGGGACGCCGCGGCCATGATCTGGAACTGGTCCTTCTGGTAGAGGGACGACAGACAGACCTGCTCGTAGGTGACGAAGCGGCCGTCCTTGGCGCACACCTTCTGCCCGTGCAGCACGAGGTCTTCCGGCTTCTCCTCGAGCATGCGCGCGCCGACGGCGGTGATCTGCTCACGCACCGCCCGCGCCGCCTTCTCCACCGCCCGGCCCGAGATGTAGGTGGTGGACGAGGCGTAGGCGCCGGGGTCGAACGGCGTCATGTCCGTGTCCGAGGAGTAGGGGATGATCTTCTCGACGGGCACGCCCAGCGCCTCCGCCGCGAGCTGGCAGAACATGGTGTCGGCGCCGGTGCCGATGTCCGTCGCCCCCACGAGAAGGTTGAAGGACGCGTCCTCGTTCATCTTGATCGACGCGGCGCCCATGTCCACACCAGGAATTCCCGACGCTTGCATGACAATAGCCATTCCCACGCCGCGTCTCAGTGAGTCTGGGGGGTGCTGCGCCGCACCCCCTAGACCCCCCGCGCTCGCGTCGGGAGTGAATCCCGCCGCTCGCGCTGTCCGTCGCTGTCCCTTCGATCGGTGCATTGCGAGGTCGATGGTCTCCGAGCCATCGAAAGCCGGGCCTTGGGTGCCGTATCGCCTTCGCTTGTCCGCCCATCCGATCGCCTTGGCCCCGAGCTGGATAGCTTGGGGGAGGCCGCAGGAGCGGATGATCTGCTTGAATCCCTCCTTGCCCTCGCCCAGCACCTCGGCGATCGGCTGGTCGTCGCCCTCCTGGACGTGGTTGCGGGTCCGGAACTCGAGGGGGTCGTCGCCCAGCGCGGCCGCGATCTCGTCCACGTGGCTCTCGAGCGCGAAGAAGCCCTGGGGGCAGCCGTAACCGCGGAAGGCGCCGGCCACGGCCAGGTTCGTATAGACGGCGCGGGCCTCGTAGCGCAGGTTCGGGCAGCGGTACAGGGAGAGCGCGCGGTTGCCCGTCACGCTCATCACCGTCAGGGCGTGGGTGCCGTAGGCGCCGGTGTTCTCGAGGACGCGCATCTCGAGGGCGGTCAGCCGCCCGTCGCGCACGCCGCTCTTCACGGTGACGATCTGCGGGTGGCGGGTGCGCGCCGCCGTCAGCTCCTCCTCCCGCGTGTACTCGAGCCGGATGGGGCGGCTCGTGCGCAGGGTCAGCATCCCGCAG
>QHVP01000172.1 GCA_003222295.1 Acidobacteriota bacterium
GCCGGTCCGCGAAGGCCTGGCCGGCGTCCTCGACCGGCGCCTGCTCCACGAGGAGGTGCGCGTTCGTGCCCGTGAAGCCAAACGAGCTGAGCCCCGCGATCCGCCGGTCGTACGGCGCGGGCCAGGGCATGAGCTCCACGGGGACCACGGCCGGGATGTCGTGCAGGGAGATGTTGGGGTTGGGCTGCTTGAAGTGAAGATGGGGTGGGATCTGACCGTGCTGGAGCGAGAGCACGACCTTGATGAGCCCGGCGATCCCGGCCGCGGACTCCAGGTGCCCGACGTTCGTCTTCACCGAGCCAAGGATCAGGGGCCGGTCGGAAGAGCGGCCCTCGCGGAGCACGGCTCCCAGCGCCCGCACCTCGATGGGATCGCCCAGGGACGTCCCGGTGCCGTGGGCCTCGACGTAACCCACTTCGGACGGCGCCACCGCCGCCATCGTGAGGGCCTCCCGGATGAGGGCCTCCTGGGCCGGGCCGTTGGGCACGGTCAGACCCCCGCTGCGGCCGTCCTGGTTCACGGCCGAGCCGCGAATCACCGCCAGGATCGGGTCGCGCTCGGCGAGGGCGTCGGACAGGCGCTTCAGCACGACGACCCCGCAACCCTCGCCCCGCACGTACCCGTCTGCCGCCGCGTCGAACGTCTTGCACAGGCCGTCCGCGGCCAGCATCCGGGCCCGGCAAAAGCCGATGGTGATCTCGGGCCGCAGCATCAGGTTGACTCCAGCCGCCAGGGCGGTACGGCACTCCCGATTGCGCAGGCTCTGACAGGCCAGGTGCACGGTGACGAGCGATGACGAGCAAGCGGTGTCCAGGGCCAGGCAGGGACCCTGCAACCCGAGCACGTAGGAAAGCCGGCCGGCGGCCGCGCTGGCCGCGCTGCCCGTCCCGAAGTACGCGTTGATCGCGGTCGCTCCCCCCTGATGGATCTGCATGAAGCCGTAATCGCAGGTGCTGATCCCCACGAACACCCCGGTGCGGCTTCCCATCAGCGTCTCCGGCGCCTGCCCCGCCCGTTCGAGCGCCTCCCAGCTCAGCTCCAGCAGCATCCGTTGCTGAGGATCGAGGTTGACCGCTTCGCGGGGGGACATGGCAAAGAAGTGCGGGTCGAACTGATCGACCGCCTTCACGAAGCCGCCCCGGCGCGTGTACATCTTCCCCGGCGCGTCGGGGTCGGGATCGTAGTAGTCGTCGGAGTCCCACCGGTCGGAGGGGACCTCCGTGATCGCGTCCACTCCGTCCCGCAGCAGGCTCCAGAACGCCTCCGGCGTGTCCGCTCCTCCCGGGAACCGGCAGGCCTGGCCGATGATCGCGATCGGCTCCGTTCGAGCCTGCTCCACCTGGGCGAGCTTCGCCCGCATCTCGCGAAGCTCGAGGATCGCGCGCTTGAGCGGCGAGAGCTGGTCGCTATTGGCCGTGTCGGTCATTTCGAGATCACCTGACGGTCCGAGCCCACTCGCCGCCCGAGCAGGGGATGGACGCCGCCTCCCCGCTCCGTGCTGGCGCGCGGGGCCGGCGCCGGCGTCTCGATCCAGTGCCGCTCCCGTTGGAACGGATAGGTCGGCAGCGACACCTTGCGTCGCGGGCTGTCCCGATCGAAGCCGGCCCAGTCCACCTCTCCCCCCCGCATGTACAGCGTCGCCAGGCTCGTCAGCAGCTCCCGCCACTCCTCGCGACCTTTACGAAGCGACGGGAGCCACACCGCGTCGTCGTCGGCAACGCACGCCCGCCCCATTCCCAGGAGGGTCGCGCTCGGCCCGATCTCCACGAACGCCCGGACATCTCGCGCCCATAGCGCCCTCATCCCGTCCGCGAATCGGACCGCCTCCCGCGCCTGCCGCCGCCAGTATCCGGCGGAGGCCATGGCCTCCCCGGCCTCGCGCCCGATCAGGTTCGACACGAGCGGAATCCGTGGGACCGCAAAAGAGGCTCGGCTCGCGACCTCTTCGAGCTCGTCCAGGATGGGATCGACCAGTCCCGAATGGAACGCGTGCGACACCGCCAGTCGCTCCGTCCGGATCCCCTCCGCCTCCAGCCACTCCACCAATCGCACGAGCTCCGTTTCCGCGCCCGACACGACCACGCTGTGGGGTCCGTTGATGGCGGCGATCGACAACTCCAGTCCCCCCGCGGCCTCGATCTCCGCCCGCACCCAATCCTCGCCCGCTTCCACGGCACACATCCCTCCGCCTGCCGGCAGAGAGCCCATCAACCGACCGCGCTCCGCTACGAGCTTCAGCGCGTCCTCGAGCGAGAACACTCCCGCCACGCACGCCGCCACGTACTCTCCGACGCTGTGGCCCATTACGGCGGAGGGCTCGATCCCCCAGCTTCGCCACAGCTCGCAAAGCGCCCACGCCAACGCAAACAGGCCCGGTTGGATATAGGGCGTCTCGTCCAGGAGGGACGAGACGCCTCCCCTCGGATGCATCACCGCGAGCAGCGGCTGCGCGAGGTGCGGCCGCAAGATCTCCTCGCACCTCTCCAGGGCCTTGCGGAACGTGGGCTGTGTCGCGTAGAGCTCACGGCCCATTCCCGCGTACTGCGCTCCGTCGCCGGTGAACAGGAACGCCACCTTGAGCCGCGAGGCGGAGGCTACTCCCGTGCCGACGCCGCCGGGCGCCCCGCCTTCGCGCCAGGCCGCGAGCTGTTCGACCACCGCGACCGGTCCTTCCGCCATCACGCTCAACCGATGACTGAAATGCGTGCGGCCGGCGTTCGCGGTGAAGCAGGCGTCGGGGAGGGAGGACTCGGGATTGGCCGTGAAATGAGCTTCGAACCGCACGGCAATCTCGGCGAGGGCCGCCTCGCTCTTCGCCGACAGGGTCAGGAGTTGAAGCGGCCGCTCCACCGCCGTCGTCTCCGTGAGAACGGGCGCCTCTTCGAGAATCACATGGGCGTTGGTTCCACTGGCTCCGAAGGAGCTGACACCGGCGGTGCGTGACCGCGGACCCACCGGCCAGGGCGTGCGCTGGGTGGGGATCACGGCCGGCACGTCCTCCCAGGCCACGTGGGGGTTCCGCTCCTTGAGGTGCAGATGGGGCGG
>QHVP01000173.1 GCA_003222295.1 Acidobacteriota bacterium
ATCGACGTCGTGGACATCTCGAGCTGGGGCGCGGCCGGAGGGACGAAGGGCCGCGAGGCGGAGGCGGAGGACGAGTACGAAGAGCTGTCCGACGATCCCCAGAGATGGCGGATCTTCGCGGCGAGCGTGCTCTTCTTCCTCGTGGCCGCGGGGGCGGGATACTTCGCGCTGTTCCCGGATCGATGGCTCCCCGCGCTGAAGGAAGCGCCCTGGCGGGAGATCGCGCTCGGACACGTCGCGCTCGGCCTCCTCCTCATACGCGGCTCGGACTCGATGCGCAAGGTCGTGCGCGTCCTGGTCTTCCTCCTCACCTTCAGCCTGTTCGCGGTGGCCGCGCCCGTCCTGCTCGAAGGCTTCCAGTGGCGGCCGCTCGCGATCCTCGTCTCCGCCTGGGTGATGGGCTCCGGCCTCTTCTTCTTCCTGGCCGGCCGGCCGCTGCGCTGGTCGAGCATCGCCATGTGCCTGTTCTGGATCCTGGCCGGAGCGGCGGGGGTCGGGGCTCTGGGATACGTGCCCACGAACGGCTCGCCCGCGTTCGCCACCACCGCCGGCGAGTCCAAGCCGGATGATCGCCTGGCCGCGCCGTGGTCCCCGTCCGCGACGGCGGTCACCCGCGAGCTCCCGCTGCTCTCGCCGCGCGCGGCCGAGCTCGTCGTCTCCTACGTGCTGGATCGCCCTGAGGCCGCCTTCAAGCAGAGCTATCTGCTCGCCGCCAACGGGATGGGCCGGCTCTCGCCCCAGGAGGCGAAGGAGCTGGGCGAGCTGACCAGCGCCGTCTACGCCCCGTTGCCTCCGCCCAACCGCCGGCGCCTCGACGGGTACATGGAGCGGGTGCGCGGGCTCCAGGTGACGCAGCCCCAGGAAGACCGGGAGATGACCGCGCTCGTCCGGGAGGCCGTTCTGCAGCTCCCCGAGTCGCAGCGGACGCGCTACCAGCTCCTGTACGAGAAGGCCCTCGGGGCCAGCCGCTAGTTCGGCCGGCGGGCCTGACGCGCCCGGACCGCCGCCAGCTCCCGCCGCGCGTCCGGATCGTCGGCCTGGATGCGGAGCGCCTGCTCGAGATGCACGGCCGCCTCGTCGAGGCGGCCGTGCAGCGCGAGGGCCCGGCCGAGGTTGTACTGCGCGTTGAGCGAGCCGGGGTCCGCCTCCACCGCGCGGCGGAGCTGATCGACCGCTTCCGCGACGCGGCCGGTCTCGAGGAGCGCTCCCCCGAGGTTGTTGCGCGCGGTGCCGTCGTCCGGCGAGAGACGCACCGCCTCGCGCAGATGCGGCAGGGCCTCCGCGAACGCGCCCGCGAGGACGAGCGCGCTGCCGAGGTTGTGTCGCGCGCTCGCGTAGTCGGGCTGCGCCTGTACCGCCTGCCGGTACTCGGCGATGGCGGCCCCGAGGTCGCCCGCGGTCTGCAAGGCGGCTCCCAGGTTGTTGCGCACGGCCGCGCTCTGCGGACGCGCGCGCAAGGCCTGCCGATATTCGCCGATGGCCTCCTCCGCGCGGCCGCGCGCCTCGAGGGCGGCGCCGAGGTTCGCGTGCGCGACGAAGTCGCCGGGATACTTCTCGAGCCGCCGGCGCATGAGGGCCTCCTGCAGCGCCCAGCGGTCGTCGCGCTGGCGCGGCAGGACCTGCACCCAGAGATGGCCCATCTCGTCGGTCGAGCGGTTGCCCGTCACCACCCTCCGGGACGGATGACTCGGGTTGCGGACGTTGCCTTCCGAGTTGTCGTAGGCGATGCGCATGTGGAGGACGGAGCCGCGGGGCAGGAAGAGCGGATGG
>QHVP01000174.1 GCA_003222295.1 Acidobacteriota bacterium
GCTACTCAACGACCGCAACACCCAGAGCTACGTCGAGTCCGTCTTCAGCCGGCTGGCCGCGCAGGCACCGGGGACCAAGTTCCCCTACCAGATCCGCGTCGTGAACGCGCGCGACATCAACGCCTTCGCCCTGCCCGGCGGCTTCGTCTACGTGAATCGGGGGGTCCTCACGTCCGCCCGAACCGAAGGCGAGCTGGCCGGCGTCCTCGCCCACGAGATCTCCCACGTCGCGCTGCGCCACGGCACCAACAATGCCACCAAGGCCTACATGGCCCAGGCCGGCCTGGGCGTGCTGGGCGGCATCCTCGGCCGCGGCCGGCCCAACAGCACCGCGCAGATCATCAACGTCATCGGCGGCCTCGGGCTCAACGCCATCTTCTTGAAGTACAGCCGCGACGCGGAGACGCAGGCGGACATCGTAGGCGCGCAGATCCTGGGACGCGCCGGGTACGACCCGATGGAGATGGCGAACTTCTTCGAGCTCTTGAAGCAGCAGAGCGGCAGTCAGGGCGGCTCGGCGTCGCAGTTCCTCAGCGATCACCCGGCCCCCGCCAATCGCCAGGCGCGCATCCAGCAGGAGGCGCGGGCGATCGGGGCCACCAACATTAGAAGGACTTCCGGCGACGGCGAGTTCGCCCGCGTCCAGGCCAACCTGCGCGGGATGGGGACGGCGCCGACGATGGCCGAGATCTCGCGGGGCGGCGGACGGACGTCGTCGTCCTACCCGTCCGGCTCGTCCTATCCTTCCGACCGCACGTCGCAGGGCCGTCGGGACGGCCGGTCCTATCCTTCCGGCTCGTCTTACCCTTCCGGCTCGTCCTATCCCTCCGGCCGTGATTCGCGGGGCCGTCAGCAGGGCATTGGGCGCGTGGAGCCGCCGTCGGGACAGTACACCGACTTCCGCCAACGGGACGACTTCTTCGAGATGCAGATCCCCTCGAACTGGCGCGCCTACGAGGCCCAGAACGGGTTCGGGGTAACGATCGTGCCGGAGGGCGGCGTCGTCGACACGGGGAATGGGCAGGAGAGCATCGTCTACGGCGTGATCGTCAATCACTACGATCCCTTCGCCGGTTCGTACAGCCGCCGCAACCCGGGTATCGACCAGGCCACCAACGACCTCATCAACCAGATCCGCCAGACCAACTCGCATCTGCAGGTGGCGTCGCGCCCACGCCGCGAGACGATCGACGGCCAGCCGGGGATGTCCACGACCCTCTCCGGCACCTCTCCCGTCACGGGCGAGGAGGAGCGCGTCACCGTCGTCACCCGGCAGCTGGGAGACGGTCACATCCTCTACACGCTGCTGATCGCTCCCGGCCGTGAGTACGCCGCGTTCAGTTCCGCCTTCAACCGCATGGTGCAGTCCATGCGTGTGAACGACGAAGCCGCGCACAACACCAGCCAGTCCCGCAACCAGTAGCGGCGGCCTTCAGGCGCGAAAGGCCCGGCGCAGGCGCGCCGGGCCTTTTTTGCCTACCGATTCCCCACCGTCACCGCGTCCTTGGAAACCTTTTCCAGCACGTCCCCGGCCATCTTGTCGTCACGGGTGTCGACGGCGATGTCGCCCAGCGAGACGATGCCCACGACCCGCTTGTTCGAGTCGACCACGACGATGCGGCGAATCTGCCGGTCCTTCATGAGGCGAGCGGCCTCCCGGACGTCGGCCGTGTCCGGGACCGAGACGACGCCGGCCGTCATCACCTCCGGGACGCGCCCCGTCCGCGGATCGCGGCCCTCCGCGATCGCTCTTATGACGATGTCCCTGTCGGTGACGATCCCGATCGGCCGGTCGCCCTCGCAGACGGGCAGGGATCCCACGTTCAGGGACTTCATCTTGGCGGCAGCCTCCTGGAGCGTCGTCTCCGGCCGCACACACTCGACGTTCGTGGTCATGACGTCCTTGACTTTCATGGTCACCTCCTGCCTGAGGACAAAGCGGATCTATACTCGCGGAGGATGCGAAGCGCATCCCGGGCGCTCGACATATTCTAGGAATTGTCATCATCTTTGGTCAATGTAAGTTGGAACCTCTGACATCAATGGGTTCACCGCAGATCGCCGAAGACATCCGCCGCGTGCGCCCTCCGGCGCAGGAGCGGGCGGCCATGGCGGACGAGGTCCGGGCGGGGCTCGAGGCGCGGCCCCTTCCCTTCCTTCCGTCGAAGTACTTCTACGACGAGCGCGGCGGCGCGCTGTTCGACGAGATCACGCGCCTTCCCGAGTACTACCTGACCCGCACGGAGGAGGCCTTGCTC
The DNA here is from genome assembly GCA_003222295.1 of Acidobacteriota bacterium. Classification (GTDB taxonomy): domain Bacteria; phylum Acidobacteriota; class Vicinamibacteria; order Fen-336; family Fen-336; genus AA29. The sequence continues at coordinate 2,259 of QHVP01000174.1, forward strand.
CCGGCCGTCGCCCGCGAAGCCGTCGCGCGGGTCCGGCCGCGGAACCTGGTGGAGCTGGGGTCGGGAGTGGGCGGCAAGGTTCGAGTGCTTCTCGACGCCATGGAGGAGGCGGGGACCCTGGAGAGCTGCACGCTGCTCGACATCAGCGAGAGCGCGATCGCGAATTCGTTGTCGCAGCTCCGATCGGAGCGGCCGCGACTCAAGGCTTCCGGCGTCGTCGGGGACTTCCTGACCGACCTTCGGGCCGTGGGACCCGGAGAGTCGCGGCTGATCGCGTTCCTCGGGAGCACGATCGGCAACATCCATCCCCAGGACGTGCCCGCCTTCTTTCGGTCGGCGGCCGCCATCCTGGCGCCGGGCGACGCGGTGCTCGTCGGGCTCGACCTCGTCAAGGACCGCGCCCGGCTCGAGGCTGCCTACAACGACGCGCGAGGCGTGACCGCGGAGTTCAATCGCAACATCCTGCAGGTGATGAACGCGCGCCTCGGCGCGGACTTCGACCCCGCCGCGTTCGATCACGTGGCGTTCTACGACCCGGATCACGCCTGGATCGAGATGCGCCTCCGCGCGCGGCGCGCCCTGGACGTCCGCGTTCCGGGCGCCGCCACCGCGCTCTCGCTGCCCGCGGGCGGTGAGATCCGCACGGAGATCAGCTGCAAGTACACCCGGGCCGCCCTGGAAGCGGCCCTGAGCGGGACGGGGTTGATGCTGAACGAGTGGAGGACGGATCCCGAGTCGCTCTTTGCGCTCGCGCTTCTCCGAAGGCTGGGCCGCAGCTAGAGTCGGCGGCGCTCCGTCCCCGGACCGCCCCAGCCCCAGCCCCAGCGGCCGGAAGCCCTACGCACGGACGACCGCCCGCGACGCGCCCGAACCCACGGCCGCGGCCTCGCCTGCGAGCGATTCCTTCAGGATGGCCATGTCTCGTCCGAGCCGCTCCAGCCGTTCGTCGGTCAGATGGATGCGCGCCTGCGCGAACAACGCGTCCTCTTCCGCCTCGATGTGCCGCTCGACGCTCTCCTGCAACGTTTGCATCTTGTCACCGTACCGCGCGTCCTCGGGATCGAGCTGGTCCAGCTCCGCGAGGAGGCCATCGACGACGTGATGGTCCTCGAGAGCGTCCCGGACCGCCTCCCGCGCCGGCTCCGCACGGAGCCTCATCACGGCCGGATAGAACACGTGCTCCTCGACCCGCGAATGGGTCTGCAGCTCCTGGCGGATGTTGCGGTAGAGGCTGCGGCGCGCTTCGGCATCGCTCCCGGCCTCGGCAAACTCTCGGAACAGCTGGAGAACAGCGTCATGGTCCTTCTTCAACAGCGTTGTCGCATCCATGGCCGGCACCCCCGGGAACTTCACGCCTTTCAGTGACTTCCTTGACACAATCTAGCCTTGGAATATATCATTGTCAATGAAAGTCAGCATCTTTGATGAACATCTTGAGCTGCGGCGGCCGGCCGGCGACTCGGGAGCGACGATAGGGCTCAATGGCGCGACGCGGCCGCATCTTCCTCCTTCTCGTCCTCCTCGCGATCGTCCTGGTCGTGCTCGTGCTCCTCGGCTTCCTTCCCCAGGACATCCTCCGCCGCTTCGTCGAGAAACGCCTGCAGAGCGGGCTCGGTGCGGGCAGCAGCATCGGCCGCATGCATACCGTGCCCGGACGGCTCAGCAGCGACGTCGAAGACCTCGTCATCCAGGGGCCGACCTATCGCCTGACCGTTCCCAAGGCCAAGGTCATCCTCGAGCCCGGGTTCCTGTTCGGCAAAGCGCTCTCGTTCGTCTCCGTCGCGCTCGACTCGCCGCGCCTCGAGATTACCCCGGCGCAGACCAGCGATTCGTCGGCCGTGAACCAGGCGTTCCTCATCCGCCAGCTCACGGTCACGAACGCGACGGTCGTCTACCATCTCGGGCCGCACAATCAGCTGACCCTGAGCGGCGTCTCCATGCGGGGGGCCGTCGGCGAAGGCGCGCTCGAGGTGGCCGCGCAGGGCGGGTCCTGGCAGCGCGAGACCACGGTCGCCCTGGGCCCGGTGAGCGGCCGCCTGCGTGTCTCCTCCCGGCTCGACATCGGGATCGACACGCTCCAGGGCGACGTGCTGCACTCGCATGTCCAGGTCTCGGGCTCGCTCGGACGGATCGGTGCGCTCAACCCGGACCTTCGCTTGCAGGCCCGCATCGACCTCCGCGACTTGAAAGCCTTCGGCATCGACGCCGACGTCAGCGGCCGCGTCACCGCGTCCGGGAGGCTCACCGGACTGGGTGAGTCGCTCGTCCTGGATACGAAGATCCAGGGGGGCACCCTCAAGGTCTCGAGCTGGCCGATCGATCGAATCGACGCGCACCTCGTCCACAAGGGTGGGTTCGACGGCCGAACCGACGCGACGCTCGAGGCGGACCTCCTCGGCGGCCGTACGGACGGCATGGTGCGTCTTCAAGGTCATCAGACCGACGCCGATCTGAATTTCGCCGGCCTCGACGTCGCCCGCCTTCGCGAGCAGGGCGTGGCGCTGCCCTGGCCGCGGACCGGACGCCTGGGTGGGACCCTCAGCGCGTCGGGGGACTGGCGCTCCACGCTGCAGGTCAAGGGTGGCGTCGAGACCACGGGCGTCGCCGCCGGCGACATGGGACTGCGGGCGCGGCTCAATGCGTCGGGCGGAGTGGCCCTCCGCAGCCGCACCGTCGACCTCGCCTTCGACCTCAAGCTCGACGGCACTCGCCCGGTCGCCGGATCCCTGCCTCGCTTGCGGTCCGTGGACCTCGTGGCCACAGGTCGCGCGCGCGGCGCCTGGCCGCCCCCGGTCGACGCGACCATCGGCGGGTCGCTCAACGCAGAGACCGCGAATGGAGCGGAAGCCGTGCCCGTCAGCGGGCGCGTCCACTACGCCGGCGGCGTGTACAGCGGAAACGCGGAAGCCCGAGGCCTGGGCGCCACGGTCACCGCCTCCGCCGAGGGCCGGGGCTCCGTCCTGCGCCGGCTCGAGGTGCAAGGCACTTCGGTCGAGCTGTCCCTGCTCCGCCCGGAAGCGGATGGGATCGCGAACTTCCACCTCACCGCGTCCGGGCCCATCGACCGGCTCTCGGGGACGGCCGACGTCGACGTGCCTGCGCTCATCTGGAACGAGGAGCGGGTCGGCCCCGTCACCCTCCGGCTCGAAGGCGTCCTGGGTCGCGGGCAGTTCACGTTCGAGGCGCCGGAGCTGCGCGTGACCGGCCAGGGCACGGTCGATCGGCAGACGCTGCAGGCGACGCTGAAGCTCGACCGGACGGAGATCGAACGCATCGCCCGCCTGGTCCCCCTGGCCCAGCCCATGACGGGCGTGACGTCGGGGATGGCGAACGTGACGGTGCCCCTCTCCAACCCCAAGGCCGCGGTGGCGGATGCCCGCCTCGACACCCTGGAGCTGGTCACCGCCGGGATCACCGCGCGGGCCACTCAGCCCGTAGTGGCCAGCCTGCGCAACCGCATCCTCGAGTTCACGACCGTGCAGATCGAGGGCAATGGCGTGACCGCCTCCGCCTCCGGCCGGATCGGCCTCGACGCCGCCGCGCCCATCGACGCGCACGTGGTCTTCGATGCCGACCTTGCCCGGACGCCGCATCCGGCCGACCTCACCGTGACCGGCGCCGCGCACGGCGACGTCACCGTCAACGGCACGCGCGAGCGACCGCGGGCGTTTGGCGAGGTGGCGCTCTCCGGGATCACCGCGCAGAGGTCCGGCCAGACGATCGTGACCCTCCAGGACGGCCGGCTCGACCTCCAAGGCGACGTGGCCGTGGCGCAGAACATCCGCGGCACGGTCGGCGGCGGCGCAGTCGAGCTGACGGGGACGATCCCGGTGGCGGCGCTGCTGCCCGCCGCCCGCGCCGAGCGCTTCGGCCTCACCCCGGGAGTGGAGGCCGATCTCGACCTGCACTGGCAAGACGTGCAGGCGGCGGCACTCCTCGAGCTGCTGCGCCCAGGCCCTTCGGCCATCCAGGCCACGCTCAGCGGCCAGGCGCGGGTGGCGGGCACGGCCGCATCCTGGCGCGACGCGCACGGCGAGCTGACCTTGACTCCGACCAACGTCCGGGTCCAGGACCTCGACCTGCAGGTCGCCCCGATCACCGCGCGCCT
>QHVP01000018.1 GCA_003222295.1 Acidobacteriota bacterium
AGCCAGGAAAAGAAGACGGATGAGGCCATCGCCGCCTACAACGAGGTCCTGGCCAAGAACCCGCAGATCGCGGAGGCGCACTACAACATCGGCTACCTGAAGGGACAGCAGAAGGATTGGGCCGGCGCCGAGGCCGCCTACCTCAAGGCGCTCGAGGTACGGCCCGGCTATGGCGAGGCCATCTCCGCCCTGGCCCGCGTCTACCAGGACAGCGGCCAGGCGGCGAAGGCCACGGAGCTGCTGACCAAGGCGGCCACGGACAACCCCAAGGACGCCAAGGTCCAGTTCAACCTGGGTGTCTTCTACCTGAACTCCGGCAAGGCCGAAGAGGCGACGGCGGCCTTCCAGAAGGCGGCGGAGGCGGATCCCGGCAACCCCGAGATCTACTACTACCTGGGCACGCTCAGCGTCGGCCAGAACAAGATCCCCGAGGCCATCGCGAACCTCGAGAAGTATCTCTCGATGAACCCGACGAACGCGCAGAACACGGCCACGGCGCAGGGACTCCTCGCGGCCCTCAAGCCCAAGAAGTGACGTGATCGCCCGCCGCGTCGCCGCCGTTCGGGAGCAGATCGCCCGGGCGGCGGCGCGTGCCGGGCGTCCCCCCGACGACATCACCCTCGTCGCGGTCAGCAAGACCCAGCCCGCGGACGCGGTGCACGAGGCCTTCGCCGCCGGCCTCCGCCACTTCGGCGAGAACAAGGTTCAGGAAGCCGAAGGCAAGATCGCCGTGCTCGAAGACCTGCGCGCTGCCGGCCTGCGCTGGCATATGATCGGGCACGTCCAGGGCAACAAGGGCCGGCGCGCGGCCGAGCTGTTCGACGCCGTGGACTCCGTCCACGACGTCACCCTCGCCCAGCGGCTCGAGCGGGGGGCGGAGCAGGCGAGCCGGCAGTTGCCGGTGCTGATCCAGGTCGACCTCGGCAAGGAGGCGACGAAGTTCGGGCTGGACGAGGCCCACCTCTTCCCGACCCTCGAGCAGCTCCGCGGCTTCAAGGCCGTGCACGTCGAGGGCCTCATGGTGCTGCCTCCGCTCGCGGACGATCCCGAAGAGGCTCGCCCCTACTTCCGCCGCCTGCGCGAGCTCCTCGGGGAGGCGCGGGGCCAGGGACTGGTGCGTGGCCGCACGCTGTCGATGGGAATGAGCCACGACTTCGAAGTGGCGATCCAGGAGGGCGCCACCCAGGTCCGCGTGGGCACCGCCATCTTCGGAGAGCGGAAGACGCCATAGACTGGAGCCATGTTCATCCTGGGAAACATCCTGATCGGCCTGGGGCGCGTCCTCTTCTACTTCTTCCAGTTCTACATGATCGTGCTCCTCGGCCGTGCCATCACCTCCTGGGTGAACGCGGACCCCCGCAACGCCATCGTCCGATTCCTGGTCCAGGCGACCGATCCGCCCCTGCGCGTGATCCGCCGCATGCTCCCCATGAGCCTGCGCGTCTTCCCGCTCGACGTCGCATTCCTGGTCCTGCTCGCCCTCGTCATCTTCGCGGAGTACGCGGTGGCGCAGACCCTCATGGACATCGGCGTCCGTCTGCGCGGCCCCGGCGCGCTCGTCTAGGAATGTGGCCGAGCGACTGCTCGGCGACCCTCGGCCACACTCCTGATGGGTGACCCTTCGGTCGAGGACTTCATTAGGAATGCGGCCGAGTCCCGCTTGCGCTGACTCGGACGCATTCCTGCTTGAGCCGCGCCCCCGATCGTGCGACCCTACGCGGCAGGGTAGAGCCATGAAAATCTCGCCGATGGACATCCAGCGGCAGACCTTCGGCCAGCGCTTCCGCGGGCTCGACCGGGACGAGGTGCGCGCCTACCTCAACATCGTGGCCGAGGAGGTCGCGGCCCTGCAGATGGAGCGCGATCGCCTCGACCAGGAGCTCCAGTCCCTGCGCTCCCTGATCGACGAGCACCGCAACCGCGAGACCATCCTGAAGAACACGCTCCTCACCGCCCAGCGCGTTTCCGAAGAGATCCGCGACAACGCGCGCAAGGAGGCGGAGACGACGGTGAAGGAAGCGGAGATGCAGGCGGACCGGCTGGTCGAGCTGGCTCAGGGCCGCGCCCACGAGGTGGAGCGCGGCATCCTCGACCTGCGCGCCCACCGCAGCGCGCTGCGCACCGACGTGCGCGCCCTGATCACGCGCCTGAGCCACCTGCTCGACCTCCAGGAGGAGGCCGAGCTCGAGGACAACCTCCGCTTCCTGAAGCGGCGTGAGGAGGCCCAGTAGCCCGCTCCGTTCCCACCGCGGGCTCCCGGCGATGATCGAGGTCCGCGACGTGGCCGGGGGGGCGACCCTGCGCGTGCGCGTCTCGCCGCGCGCGTCCCGGGACGAGCTGGCGGGCGAACGCGACGGCGCCCTCGTCGTGCGCCTCACCGCGCCCCCCGTCGAGGGTCAGGCCAACGCCGCCCTCCTGCGCTTCCTCGCCCGCCGCCTCGGGGTCGCTCCCTCCACGCTGTCCGTCGCGCGGGGCGCGAAGGGACGCGACAAGGTGCTGCTCGTCGCGGGCGCGCGCGCGGACGACGTGCGGGCGTCCCTCGGCCGATGACGAACGACCTCGTCGTCCGCGACATCGGGATGCTGATCACGCCGACGGGACGGGCGCCGCGTCTCGGTCCCGAGCTCGGCGCGGTCCGCGAGATCGCGCGCGCCGCCGTGGTGGCGCGGGACGGCCGCCTCACCTACGTCGGGCCCGAATCCCTGCTGCGGCCGGACGACGTTCCCCCCGGCGCGCCCATCCTCGACGCGGGCGGAGCCGTCGTCCTCCCCGGCTTCGTGGACGCGCACACGCACCTCGCCTTCGCGGGCGACCGCGACGGCGAGATCCGGCAGCGGCTGGCGGGTGCGAGCTACCGGGAGATCGCGGCCGCGGGCGGCGGAATCGTGCGCTCCGTGGCCGCCACGCGGGCCGCCGATCGGGGCGCCCTCGTGACTGTCTTGCGGTCGCGTCTCGACGAGATGCTGCGGTGCGGCACCACGACGGCCGAGGTCAAGAGCGGATACGGCCTGGAGACGGCGGCGGAGATCCGCTCGCTGGAGGCGATCCGCGAAGCGGGGGAGAGCCATCCGATGACCCTCGTCCCCACGTTCCTGGGCGCGCACGAGGTGCCGCCGGAGCACCGCGAACGCCGCGAGCGCTACGTCGAGATGCTCGTGAGCGAGATGATCCCCGAGGTGGCGCGGCGCTCTCTCGCCACCTTCGCCGACGTCTTCTGCGAGGAGGGCGTGTTCACGGTGGCGGAGAGCCGCCGCATCCTCGAGGCGGCAGGCGCGGCCGGTCTCCTCCTGCGGATCCACGCGGACGAGCTGGGCTGGACGGGCGGCGCGGAGCTGGCGGGCGCGCTGGGCGCGCGCTCGGCGGACCATCTCCTCTTCGTGTCCGGGGCCGGCATGGCCGCGCTGGCCGGGGCCGCCTGCGTGGCGACCCTCCTGCCCTCCGCCGCCTTCTACCTGCGGCTGGGCCGCTATGCGCCGGCACGGGCCCTGGTACAGGCGGGCGTGCCGGTGGCGCTGGCCACCGACGGGAATCCCGGGGGCGGGCTCTCGCCGTCGATGCCGTTCGCGATGACCCTGGGATGCTTCGCCATGGGCCTTTCGCTGGAAGAGGCGCTCACCGCGGCCACCCTCAATGCGGCCTGCTCGCTGGCTGTGGACGCCGAGACGGGCAGCCTGGAGATGGGCAAGCGCGCGGACCTCGTGGTCCTGCGCTCGGCACGTCTCCTCGACCTCGTGCGCGTGGGAATTCCGGCCGTGCGCACGGTCGTGAAGGACGGCCGCGTGGTCGTGCGCGACGGCGCCCTCGTGTCGGGATAGGATCGCGCGCGCGATGCCCCCCGTTCTCGTCGTCGAAGACCTGAGGAAGACCTATCCCGGCACCCGGAAGACTCCGGCGGTGGAGGCGGTGCGCGGGATCTCGTTCGCGGTGGAGGCGGGCGAGACGTTCGGCCTGCTCGGCCCCAACGGCGCGGGCAAGAGCACGACCCTCGGCTGCATCACGAGCCTGGTGCGGCCCACGTCCGGGCGCGTCGTGGTGGACGGCGTGGACGCGCAGCGCGAGCCCCAGAAGGTCAAGCGCCTGATCGCGGTGGTGCCCCAGACCCGCAACCTCGACCGGGATCTCAGCGTGCGCGAGGTCCTCACCTATCACGGGCGGTACTTCGGGCTGGCCGCGGCGGAGCGCGAGGCGCGCGCCGACCGCCTGCTCGCGGAGATGCAGCTCACGGACAAGGCGGGCGCGAAGCCGCTGACCCTCTCCGGCGGGCTGCAGCAGCGGGCCATGATCGCGCGCGCCCTCATGCACGACCCGCGCGTCCTGCTCCTCGACGAGCCCACCACCGGTCTCGACCCCCAGGCCCGCCGCGCGCTGTGGGACACCCTGCGTGGCCTGCAGGAGCGCGGGCTGACCATCATCCTGACCACGCACTACATGGAGGAAGCGGACCGGCTGTGCCAGCGGCTGGCCATCATCGACCACGGCGCGATCCTCACCATCGATACGCCCGCCGCCCTCAAGCGCGGCCTGCCCGGCGGTCACATCCTCGACGTGTGGGTCCGCAGCGGGACGCCGATCGCGCCTCGTCTGGAGAAGCTGCCGGGCGTGCTGCGCCTGGAGGGCGTCGCGGCCACCGGCGACGAAGACGGGCTGGAACGGCTGCGCCTGTTCGTGGACACGGGCAACGGCCTGCTCGACCGCGTCCTGCTCGCCGTCCGCGAGGGGGGCGGCGACCTCCATCACGTCAGCCTGACCCAGCCCAGCCTGGAGGACGTCTACATCCATCTCACCGGGAAGGAGCTGCGCGAATGACCGCCTTCTTCGCCCTGCTGCGCCGCGATCTCGTGGTGGCCGGACGGCACGGGATGATGCTGCTGACGGCCACCCTCACGCAGCCGATCCTCGTGGTGCTCGTCTTCGGCAACATCCTGCCGCGCCTGCATCTCGTGGCCGACGAGTTCCGCACGGTGATGGTGCCCGGCCTCATGTCCATCACGATGCTGATGGCGGGAGTGCAGGGCGTGCTCATGCCGCTCACCATCGACCTCTCCGGCAGCCGCGAGGTGGACGAGCGGATCCTGGCCCCGATCTCCGTCCTCGGCGTCGCCTTCGAGAAGGTCATCGCGGGCGCCATCCACGCCGGCCTGGCCGGCCTCATCGCGCTGCCCGCCATGATGCTGCTCATGCATCGCGTCACCGGCGTGTTCGTCAAGCCGGCGTGGGCCCTCCTGTTCCCCCTGGTCGCAGCCAGCGGCGTGCTCTCGGCCGCCTTTGGCCTGACCCTGGGCACGCGCGTGCAGCCGCGCTACAGCGGCCTCCTCTTCGCGGTGGTGCTCGGCCCGCTGATGCTGTTCGGCTGCGCCTACTACCCGTGGGCGAGGCTGAGCGTGCTCGGGCCCGTGCAGTACGTCTTCCTGCTCAACCCGCTCGTCTTCATGAGCGAGGCCATGCGGCTGTCCGTGACGCCGGACGTCCCCCACATGCCGGTGCCCCTGCTGATCGGCGGGCTGGTCGCGTTCTCGGCGTTCTTCCTGCTGAGCGGCGCGCGCGCCTTCGAGCGGCGGACGATTCTTTAGTCAATACCAGGGGGTTGCGCCTCGCGCAGTGGATGCAACCCCTGCGCGCTTCGCGCTACCCCCGGCCGCTCGTCGCCGAGTGAATCGGCTCCTCGCTGCTTGCGCTTCGAGCCCGTTATGCCGGGGCTACGATCTCCCGCGACGTGATCTCGTACTTGAAGCCGTCCGGATCGAGGCTGTCCACGCGGCCGCGCGCGGTCTCCGCCTGCGGATACATCAGGAACTCGAGGGGACCGGAGTCCGCGCCGGGCAGGCTCACGTCTTGGCCGAAGTTGTAGGCGACCCAGTTCATCTCCCACGACCCGAAGAGGCGGGCTCGCGCGCTCTTGACCATCTCGTCGTCGAGCGGGCGGTTGCCGGGGGGCTCCTCCAGCGCGACCTTGCGCACGTCCGCGGGATCCACGGGCACCCAGCCGAAACCGGAGAGATAGACCTCGGCCCGGCAGTGCTGCGCCTTGGTGATGGTCGGCGTCGCGGGACCGAGGCTCTTGTAACCCAGCTCCGACTTCGCGGTGCGGATGCCGTACACGTCGCGGGCAGGCAGGCCGGAGGCGCGGGCGAGCCCCACGTAGAGCGAGTTGAGGTCGGCGCATTTGCCGCCGAGGTCGCCCGTCTCCAGCATGGAGCGGATGTCCCCGCGGCCGCAGCCGCGCACCTTGGGATCGCGGAACGTGTTTTCCACGATCCATTCGTAGATCGCTCGCGCCTTGGCTTCGTCGGTGCGCGCCCGGCCCGCGATCACGCGCGCTTTGTCGCGCACGACGCCGTCGATGGGGAGCAGCTTCGTCGGACGTAGAAAGTGGCCCAGGGCGACGTGATCCCGCTTGGGCCTCCGGCCCGGCGACCGGAGGTTCACCGCGTAGTCGCGCGTGGACACGCGGCTCGTCACCGTGAGCACTGGCCGGACCCCGGCGGGGAACTGCGCTGCCACCATCGCGACGGAGTCGAGTCCCTTGTCGGCGAAGAGGGTCGCCATGCCACCCTCCGCCTTGAAGGTGGTGCCGATCGTCCTCTGATAGGGCGCATCCGCCGCCAACGGCACCGGCACCCACACCCGCGTGAGGCCGGAGGGGTCGAGCACTTCGGCGCGCGTGACCGTCTCGAAGGTACGCCAGGGGGTCGACGGGGACGTCTCGGCAAGCGAAGGCCGCGAGCCCGGCCAGGCCAGGCTCGCGGTCACCATTCCCGCCGAGCGGATAAAATCGCGGCGATGCATGAGGCTCCCTCCGAATGGAACCTCAATTGTAGCGGGTGCGGCCGGTCCCTCGAGCGGCTAGAAGCGCAATCCCACGCCGATCACGAACTCGGAGTCGCTCTTCAGGATCGCCTTGGCCTGCGCGTACGGAATCACGTGGCCGCGCCGCGCGCCGATTCCGGCCAGCAGGTTCAGCCCGACGTCGGTGTGGCCTTCGGCGGGTCCCTCCGGATTGGTGTTGATGGCGGCGAGGCCGGCCCCCACCCAAAGGAACGTGCGCCGGCCCGCGGGAAGATCGTAGTGAAAGTCGCCGTTGATGGTGAGGTACCGGCCGTTGTCGACGAGGACGGCTTCCACGTTCGGGTTGAAGTAGAGGTCGGGGACGATCCGGAAGAGCAGCTCGGCCCCGATGAAGGGGTCTTCGACCTTCGTGTAGTACCCGAGGCGCACGCCGAACTTGGGGTCGGCCTGGGCGGCGGCGGGCAGTGCGACCAGGATCGCGGCGGCCAGGGCGAGTCTCGCAGACGTGGTCATGAAGAGCCTCCAGTCGTTGTGATGCGGGGCGGTCAAGCCTCTTTCGAACTTAGGGACGGCGATCGCTCGCGTCAAAGCCCGGTGTGAGCGCCGACACGCGACCTTTGGCGGGGCCGCCGCGGGTCAGGCGGCGAGAAGGCGATCGGCCAGCGCGGCCAGCGAAGGGACGCGGGTCACGTCGTGGTCCGCGTAGAGACCGGCGGTGTCGATGAGCCACGCCTGGAGGCCGGCCGCGCGCGCGCCCACGACGTCCACGTGGTAGAAGTCCCCGGCGTGCAGCGTTGTCTCCGGGCGCGCGCCCGAGCGCTCGAGCGCGAGCTGGAAGATCCGTGGATCCGGCTTCTCGACGCCCTCGTCGCAGGAGTCGATCAACACGTCGAAGTGCCGGGCCAGATCCAGACGGGCGAAGTGCTTCCGCAGGGTGCCGTTCGCGTTCGACACGACCACGAGGCGATGGCCGGCCCCGCGCAGGCGGTCGAGGGCGTCCGGCACCTCGCGGGGCACGCTCTCCCAGAGGTTGAACTGGGCGTGGTACTGGGCCAGCTCGCGCAGGGCCGCCTCCGTGGCCGGTGAAAGCGCGATCCCGGCGCGCTGCAGCACGAGGTTGAAGTACAGCCAGCCGCGCGTGTCGTCGTTGGTCGCCAGGATGGCCTTGCCCGTGTCGAGCTGCCTTTTGGCGTGCGGCTCCGCCGCTTCCAGGGCGGCCGCGGAGATGGCGACGCCGTGGCGGGCAAGCGCCGCGGCCACGCGGTCCCAGTTCGGGTTGACGAGCACGCCGCCGGCGTCGAGGAATACCGTGTCGATCATCGATCGATCCTAACCGCCGGCCCCGCCCGGATGGTAGCAGCCGCCGCGCGGACCCAGCCCTCCGCGTCGTCGATCATCGGGTAGTGGCCCCAGGCCGCGAACGTGCGCTCCGGCCAGCGCACGCCCAGCGCGCGCTCCGTCCAGCGCAGCTCCGACGGGTCCACCACGCGATCGTGTGCTCCCCACCAGACCTCGATGCCGTGGAGCGTGTCGCGGTCACGCGCGACGGCGCTCTCGACCTCGCGCAACCAGGGCGGAGCGCACCAGCGGAAGAGGTCGGCGGTGGCGGCGCAGCGGGCGTATCCGTCGATCACGACGCCTCCACGATGCGGAGTCCCTCCGCCTCCAGTGCGGACAGGAGGGCGGACGGTGCGACCACGTCGGTGGGCGGGTGCACCCCGACGACGGGCGGCGGGCCGGCGGCCAGCGCATGTGCGATCAGCGCGCACGGAAGCGCGGCCATCCGCTGGCCTCCTTCGTCGGCGACAAGCGCGCGCGAGGCCTGCCGCCCATCGCTCCACGCGAGCTCTACGAGCACCACGCCCCCGGAGGTACCGATCGCCGGGGCGAGAGCGGCCAGGCGGGCCAGGAGGGCCGCCGTCCGGCGTCCCCAATGCGCGCCCGTCCGCGCGAGCAGCGCGAAGCCCGCATTGGCGAGTGGCAGCTCGAATCCGACTCTCACGTCCACCGCGGACACTCCGAGGAGCAGCGGGAACAGGTCATGCTCGGGCCCGTCGAACGTGTAGGCGGTGCGCGGCCCGAAGGGCGGCGGCAGGGGGATGGTCCGCGGATCGCCGAAGCCGGGCTGCGCGCCGCCCGCGGTGCGCACGTCCCGACCCAGGCGCTCGACCATCGCGCGCACGGACGCTTCACCCTTGGGGTTCGCGCTGCCGATGTACAGCGTGACCCGCGCGCGCTGCGGCCGGTCTCCCGCACCCACGGCGGACAGGGCCAGGGCGGACGACACCGCGGGCAGGCTGGAGCACCCGTAGGCCGCGCAGAGCCCCGCCCGCCTGAACTCGGCGTCGAGATCGCGCAGGCCGCGGATGTACGCGCGGTCGTCCGCGATGTCGACGTAGTGCGTGCCCTCCTCGAGCGCGGCCCGCGCGGGCGCCCCGCCCAGGGCCGAGAACGGCCCCGCGCACACCACCGCCACCGCCGTGCCGCGGATCGCCCGGCGGCACGCCGCCAGCTCGCGCACGTCGGCGCCGATCCCCGTGTGCTCGGGGCCCAGCGCGCGGGCCAGCGCCTCCGCGCGCCGCGGATCGCGGCCGGCCACGATCACCCGATGGCCGCGCCCGGCGAGATCGCGGCTGACACGCGCCCCGAAGGTGCCGTAGCCGCCGAGGACGGCGACGGTGGTCGGCTTCAACGAGGATGCGGCGATGACGAGGCGGCCAGCGCCCAGGCCAGGAAGAGGGGCATGGTCAGCGCCGTTCCCACCATCACGTGGCGGGGATCGCCGGTCAGCCCGGCCCCGGCCAGCACGAGGCCGGCCACGAACGTGAGCACCCCGAGGCTTCGCGTCAGGGTCGCGCTGCCGGGAAGACCCAGCGTCGCCGCGAGGATGGCCAGAGAGTACAACCCGTTGGCGCCGGTCAGGCTGGCCGTGCCGAGGTGCCGCTCGAAGACCAGGAAGCGCGAGACGTCGCCCGCGGCCCGCGCCGGCAGCACCACCATATAGGTGACGTCGCACGTGACGTCGATGACGGCACCGACGATGGCGAGGGTGGCGGCCGCGGTCGAGAAGGGCGAGGGGTGCGCGCGGGTCAGGAGAAGCATGAACGCGACGAGCGCGAGCGCGCACGCGATCCAGACCAGCCAGCCCGCGGTCCAGCCGACGGGCCGCGCGGTCAGGTAGTGGATCCGCTCCAGGACGGGCGCCGCCGGCGTGCCCGGCTTCATGGTGGCCGCCGCGAAGACGAGCCCGACCACGTGCAGGCCCACGTTGGTCCAGGCCGCGGTGCGCAGCGCTGTCATGGTCCGCTCCGTTTCCACGGCGCCGTGAGCGCCGATTGTATACTCGCGGCCATGTCCGTCCTCGAGAGCCACGTCGACGTGAGCTCCGCGGAGTTCCGCGAGAACCTCGCTCACATGTCGTCCCTCGAGGCGGATCTCCGCCGCCGGCTGGAAGAGGCGCGGCGGGGCGGGGGCGAGGACGCGATCCAGCGGCAGCGGGAGCAGGGCAAGCTGCTCGCGCGCGAGCGGGTCGAGCGTCTCCTCGACCCGGGCACGCCGTTCCTCGAGATCGCGGCCCTGGCCGGCCATGGCCTGTACGACGGCGCCGCGCCGGGGGCGGGCATGGTCACCGGCATCGGGCGCGTGCGCGGCCGCGAGGTCATGGTCGTGGCCAACGACCCTACCGTGAAGGGCGGGACCTACTTCCCGATCACGGTCAAGAAGCACCTGCGCGCGCAGGAGATCGCCCAGGAGAACCGCCTCCCCTGCCTGTACCTCGTCGACTCCGGCGGCGCCTTCCTGCCCTTGCAGGCCGAGGTGTTCCCCGACCGCGAGCACTTCGGCCGCATCTTCTACAACGAAGCGCGCATGAGCGCGCTGGGGATCCCGCAGGTCAGCCTCGTGCTCGGCTCCTGCACCGCGGGCGGCGCCTACGTGCCCGCGATGAGCGACGAGGCCGTCATCGTGAAGGGCCGCGGCACCATCTTCCTGGGCGGGCCGCCGCTGGTGAAGGCGGCGACGGGCGAGCAGGTCACGGCGGAGGAGCTGGGGGGCGCGGACGTGCACACGCGGATCAGCGGCGTGGCCGACCATCTGGCCGCCGACGACGAGGACGCCCTCGAGATCGCGCGCGACATCGTGGGCCATTTCACCGCCCGCAAGGAGCTGCCGTGGGAGGTCCGGGACACCGAGGAGCCCGCCTACGATCCGCAAGAGATCGGGGGCGTCGTCCCGCTCAGCGTCCGCAAGGCCTACGACGTACGCGAGGTGATCGCGCGCGTGGTGGACGGCAGCCGCTTCCGCGAGTTCAAGGCCCTCTACGGATCGACCCTCGTCACCGGCTTCGCCCACATCATGGGTTTTCCCGTGGGCATCCTCGCGAACAATGGCGTGCTCTTCTCCGAGAGCGCGCTGAAGGCGACCCACTTCATCGAGATGTGCTCCCTGCGCCGCATCCCCCTCGTCTTCCTGCAGAACATCACCGGGTTCATCGTGGGCAAGGAGTACGAGCATCGGGGCATCGCCAAGGACGGGGCCAAGATGGTGCACGCGGTGGCCAACGCGCAGGTCCCCAAGTTCACGGTCATCGTCGGGGGCAGCTTCGGCGCGGGCAACTACGGGATGAACGGCCGGGCCTACCAGCCGCGCCAGCTCTGGATGTGGCCCAACGCGCGCATCTCCGTGATGGGCGGGGAGCAGGCGGCCTCCGTGCTGGCGGGCCATGACGCCGGAGGAGATCGAGGCGGTCAAGGCGCCCGTCCTCGCGAAGTACGAGGAAGAGGGCAGCCCGTACTACTCGACGGCGCGGCTGTGGGACGACGGGGTGATCCCGCCCGCGCAGACGCGGACGGTCCTCGGCCTCGGGATCTCCGCCGCCCTGAACGCGCCGATCCCGGAGACGAGATTCGGCGTGTTCAGGATGTGAGACAGCAACGGACGATCGACCCGGTTATCAGATAAGAGGTTGTGGCTGGGTCGGTCTGTCATCAGACGATCGATCATCTACCGGCGAGAGTTCAGGAAGAGCCTCAATACGTACCAGAACAGCAGCGCCACTCCTGCGAAGAGCTGCAGCGCCGCGCCGACGTAGCGATCTTCCGGGTACTGCTGCATGACCTTCGACGTGTCGTGCAGGATGGATCCGCCGGCCAGCAGGATCATCGCGAGGCTGAAGAACGTCCCGAGCTGGAATCCGAAGACCGCGCCCCCGGCGATGGCGGCCAGCGCCACCACGCCGCCGAAGCAGAGGAACGGACCCAGGAACGAGAAGTCGCGGCGCGTCACGTAGACGATCATGGTGAGGGCGGTGAACCCGAGCAGCGTGAGGAGGGCGGCGGCCTGGATCGTGCCTGGCGCGAAGTACTGGGCGATGAGCAGCATGGGCGCGAAGATCAGCCCTTGCGCCACCACGTAGCCGGCGAGCGCGAAGTACTGCACCGCGACCGACTGCGCGTTGTGGGCGATGCGGGAGGCCAGCCAGCTCACGAGCACGAAGCCGCCGAGCACCCACAGCCACGACACGCTCAGGAACGCGCGCGCGATGGGCAGGGCGAGCCCCGTCATGAACAGCAGCGCTTCGAACAGGGTGAAGCCCACGATCGCCCCGTAGAGGTGGACGTAGGTGCGGGTGATGAAGGTGGCGCGCGCGTCCACGGGCAGGGCGGCGACGGCGACGGCGGGTGTCCCCGGGCGGAGATTGGTCGAGCTCATCGGGCTCCTCTCACCGTTACTTCGACGCCGGAAGCCGGCGCGAAAAACTCCGCGCACTGTACGCACCGCGTTTTGGGACTTCAACGGTTGGGAAGTGAGCGTGTGGGCCGTGTCACGCCGGGCTCCGATGCGAACGGAGAGCGAATCAAAGGCCCGACGTGTGTCAACATGAGGCGGCTTGGCGACGCCACCCGCTCCCAGCCGTCCCTACCACGTCCTCCGGCACCGCGACTTCCGCCTCCTCTGGGGCTCGCAGTTCGTCTCCCTCACCGGCAGTCAGATGCAGGTGGTCGCCCTCAACTGGCACATCTACCTGCTGACGGGCTCGCCGCTCGCGCTCGGTCTCGTGGGGCTGACGCGCGTGGTCCCCGTGATCGTCTTCTCGCTCTGGGGCGGCATCGTGGCCGACCGCTTCGACCGCCGCCGCGTGATGCTGATCTCGCAGTCCGCGATGGCGGTCTTCTCGACCCTGCTGGCCCTGCTGACCTTCCGGGGCCACGCCAGCCTGGGGGTGCTCTACGCGCTGAACGGCGCCACGGGGGCGGCCTCCGCGTTCGACAACCCGGCGCGGCAGTCGCTCGTCCCGCGCCTCGTCCCCCCGAAGGATCTGGCGAGCGCGCTCGCCCTGAACCTCGTGATGTTCCACGCCGCGTTCATCGGCGGCCCCGGCCTGGCGGGCCTGCTGCTGGCCGGGGGCGGCGCGGCCATGCCCGGGGCGGCGGCGCGGACGGTTGCGGGGGCCCATGCGGGGAGCCTGCCCGTCATCGCCGCGATCTACGCGGTGAATGCGCTCTCGTTCGTGGCCGTGATCGGCGCCTTGCTCCTGATGCGCACCAACACCGCGCCGGAGCCGGGTACGGTGACGGACGAGCACCCCCTGGACTCGCTCAAGGCGGGGCTGCGCTTCGTGTTCACCACACCCATCATGGTCTGGACGATGGGCCTCGACTTCGTCGCCACCTTCTTCGCGGGCTCGCTCTCGCTGCTGCCCATCTTCGCGGACCAGGTCCTCCACGTGGGGGCGGCCGGCTACGGCTGGCTGGTGGCGGCGCCCGCGCTGGGGGCGCTCCTCGGCTCGATCTACACGTCCGTGGTGCACCTTCCCCAGCGGCAGGGCCGCGTCCTGCTCTGGGCCATCGCCGCCTACGGTGCCACCACCATCGTGTACGGGCTGGGCCCGCGGTACTGGATCGTCTTCCTCGCCCTCGCGGGCACCGGCCTCAGCGACCTCGTCTCCACCGTGATCCGCCAGACCCTGCGCCAGCTCCTGACCCCGGACGCCCTGCGCGGGCGCATGACGTCGGTGAACATGATCTTCTTCATGGGCGGCCCGCAGCTCGGGGAGATGGAAGCGGGGCTCGTGGCCTCGATCTTCACCTCGGCCGCGCTCGGGGCCCGGGTGTCCGTGGTGATCGGCGGCATGCTGACCCTGGCCGCGGCCGCCGTGGTCGCCGCGCGCTCGCGCCTGGTGCGCGACTACGAGCCGCCCACGACGGCCTGAGCTCGCCCGCCGCCACTTCGCACGCCGGCTTGGGTCAGAATAGTGACGCGCTGAGTTCAAGGAGGAGCCGTGCAGCTCGAGCGACTACAGGTGGAATTCGACGGGCCGGTGGCGCGCGTGTGGATGAATCGCCCGGAGGCCCGCAACGCCTTCGACGGGCTGATGACCACCGAGCTGCGCAAGACCCTCTTCGACCTCCGCACCGTCGATTCCGTGCGGGTGATCGTGCTCGGCGGGCGCGGTCCCGCGTTCTGCGCGGGGGCCGACCTGCAGTGGATGAAGGCCACCGTCGCCTTCACCCGCGAGGAGAACCTGCGCGAGGCGCAGGGTCTGGCCGACCTGTTCTTCACGGTGTACGAGTCGCCCAAGCCCGTGGTCGCGCGCGTGCACGGCGCGGCCCTGGGCGGGGGAGCGGGACTCGTGGCCGCCTGCGACATCCCGGTGGCCGCGCTGGGCACGCAGTTCGGGTTCACCGAGGTCCGCCTCGGCATCATCCCCGCCGTCATCTCGCCGTACGTGGTGAGCAAGATCGGCGAGTCCGCCGCCCGCGAGCTGTTCCTGACCGGGGAGCGCTTCGAAGCGGTCAAGGCCTGCGAGATCGGCCTCGTGCGCCAGGCCGTGCCGGAGGAGGACCTCGACCAGGTGGTGGAGGCCCGCATCGGGGAGCTGCTCCAGTCCGCGCCGCGCGCGGTGGCGGAAGCGAAGGCGCTGATCCGCGAGGTGGCCTTCAGGCGCATCGAGGACGTGCAGCGCTACACCGTCGAGCGCATCGCCGACATCCGCATCTCGGCCGAGGCCCAGGAGGGCATGAAGGCGTTCCTCGAGAAGCGCAAGCCATACTGGATCGTGTGAGGAAGGTCCTCATCGCCAACCGCGGCGAGATCGCCGTGCGCGTGGCGCGCACCTGCCGCGTGATGGGGATCGCGACCGCGGCCGTGTACTCGGAGGCGGACGCGGGCGCCCTGCACACGCGCGTGGCCGACGAGGCGGTCCCCATCGGGCCCGCGGAGGCGGCGCGGTCGTATCTGAGCATCGACGCCATCCTCGCCGCCGCCCGCCGCACCGGCGCGGACGCGATCCATCCCGGCTACGGCTTCCTCAGTCAAAGCGGCGACTTCGCGGACGCGGTCGCGCGCGCGGGCCTGACCTTCATCGGCCCTCCCGGGGACGTGCACCGCACGATGGGCGACAAGAAGGGGGCGCGCCGCTTGATGGCGGCGGCGGGCGTGCCCGTCGTGCCCGGATACGACGGCGACGACCAGAGCGATGCCGCCCTCGCCCAGGAAGCGGCGCGCATCGGCTGGCCGGTCATGATCAAGCCCTCCCGCGGCGGCGGGGGCAAGGGCATGCGCGTGGTCCGCGGCGACAAGGACTTCCTCTCCGCGCTCGCCGGCTCCCGCCGTGAGGCGCGCGCGGCTTTCGGCGACGACGTCGTGGTGCTGGAACGGTTCGTGGAACGGCCGCGCCACCTCGAGGTGCAGGTCCTGGCCGACCAGGCGGGGCACGTCATCCACCTCCTCGAGCGCGAGTGCTC
>QHVP01000171.1 GCA_003222295.1 Acidobacteriota bacterium
GCCGTTCAGCGTCGCGTCGCCGAGGCCGTAGACGCCGTCTTCGGTCGTGACCTTGAGGGTGACGAAGTTACGGCGGGGGGAGCAGACGATGACGCGCGCGTCGACGATCCTCACGCGCGGTGCCTCCCGCTTTCCATTGGAACTTTGATCGAGTGTACTCGCGGATCGGTGTGGCGATAAATCAAGGCTGTCGATTGAGCGACGCGATCCTATATCATATATGGTCATCTTGACAACGGCGTTTTGGGAGGCGTAGCCTCCAATCACACAGCGACATGTCTTCGCTTTCCTCGACGGGCCCGGACGCGACGCGAGGCGGCTCCGGGCGCACGCCCCGAGCGCTGACGCGGCGCGAGCTGTTCTCGCTCGGGCGCACGGAGGAAGAGGGCCACTGGATCCGCATCCATCGTGCCGCCATGGCGTGCCGGTTCGAGGTCCTCCTCGACGGCGCGGACGAGGCGCACGTCCCGGCGGCTCGCGAAGCGCTGGACGAGGCGGATCGGCTGGAAGCGGCGCTCAGCGTGTTCCGCGAAACGAGCGAGCTGAGCCGCGTCAACCGCACGGCCGCGGAGATGCCGGCCCCGGTCGACGCGGACCTGTTCGCGCTGCTTGCTCTCTGCCGCGATCTGCACGCCCGCACCGCCGGCGCCTTCGACATCACGAGCACGCCGCTCAGCCGCTGCTGGGGATTCCTGAGGCGCGAGGGACGGCTCCCGACACGCGAAGCGATCGAGGCGGCCCGGGCGTGCGTCGGCATGTCGGCCGTCCTTTTCGATGACGACTCACGGACCGTCCGCTTCCGGCGCTCCGGCATGGAGCTCAACCTCGGCAGCATCGGCAAGGGATATGCGCTGGATCGGATGGCGGCGCTCATGCGCGCCCGCGGAGCCGCGCACGCCCTGATCTCCGCCGGCGGCAGCAGCGCGGTGGCGCTCGGAGGGCGAGGCGCGGGCTGGACCGTCGACCTCCGCTCGCGGCAGGTCGCAAGGGGACGGCTGGCGCGCCTCCGCCTGCGGGACGGTGCCCTCGCCACGAGCGGCGCCGGCGAGCAGTTCTTCGAAGTGGACGGCCGACGCTACGGCCACGTGATCGACCCCCGGACGGGCTGGCCCGCCTCGGGTGTGCTGAGCGTGAGCGTGGTGACGGCGGAGGGCGCGCTCAGTGACGCGCTCTCGACGGCGTTCCTCGTCGGCGGACTTGACGTGGCGCGGCGCTATTGCGCCTCGTATCCGCAGACTCTCGCCCTCCTGACCCCGGAGGGCGGAAGAACGGGGCCGGTCGTGCTGGGCGCGTTCGCGGGCGCGCAGGTGGAGGAGGCGTGAGAGACAACCCGGAGACGCTGACGTCCCCGCAGCAGGTCGCCCTCGTCGTGCTGCGAACCCTGATCGGCTGGCATTTCCTGTACGAAGGCTTCTTCAAGCTCTGGCGGCCGGCCTGGACGCGAGACGGGACCCTGCTCGGACCGTGGAGCTCGGCCGGCTACCTGCGCGCGGCCACGGGACCCCTGGCCGAGGTCTTCCATCGGATGGCCGGATCGTCCTGGCTGCCGGCCATCGACCACGTCGTGGCCATCGGCCTCGTCCTCGTCGGGTTCTCCCTGATGCTAGGCCTGTTCACCCAGGCCGGATGCGTGGGCGCGCTGCTCCTTCTCGACCTGTTCTACGTGGCACAGGTCCCGACCCGCGGGCTCCACGAGCCGGGAAACGAGGGGGCCTACCTGTTCGTGAACAAGAACCTGGTGGAGGCGGCCGCGGTCTTCGCGGTGTTGGCCTTCCGCACCGGCCGCCTGGCCGGCCTGGACCGCTTGCGTCGAGGCCCGGCCCCCGTGCGGCCGCGCGCCATGGAGGCTGCGTGAACCTGACACCGGAGCAGGAATCCCTGGGGCGGCGCAATTTCCTGAAGGCGCTCGCGGGGACGCCGGCGCTGGCCGCGCTGGGCGTGGCCGCGGCCACCCGCGGGCCCATGCGCGGGGGACGGGTCAAGGTGGCCTGGCTCGGAGTGGGCGGACAGGGGCGGGCCCTGCTGACACGGATGGATCCCGCCTACGTGGACGTGCGCGCGCTGTGCGACATCAACCCGACGTCGCTGGCCAAGGCGGACGAGGTCCTGGCCAAGAACAAGCAGCCTCCGGCCACGCACTACGCGGATTGGAAGGACATGCTGGCCAAGGAGGACATCGAAGGCGTGGTGATGGCGCCTCCCCTCTGGGCCCACGCCGACATCGCCTGCGGCCTCATGGAGGCGGGCAAGCACGTCCTGTGCGAGAAGATGATGGCGTGGGACGTGCCGAGCTGCGAGCGCATGCTCGAGACCGCCCACAAGACGGGCAAAGTCCTCGAGATCGGCTATCAGCGCTTCTACAACCCGATCTACCAGGCCGCCTACGAGGGGATCGTGAAGGCGGGCCAGCTCGGCGAGATGTACCACGCGCGCCTGGTCTGGCACCGCAACGGGAACTGGAGGCGCAAGGGGGAGCCGCCGAGCAAGGACTACGATCCGTCGCCCTGGGGTTACCCCGACTTCGAGCACCTCCTGAACTGGCGGCTCTACTGGCGCTATTCGAAGGGGCTGCTCGCCGAGCTGGCCAGCCACCAGGTGAACATCGCCAACTGGTTCTTCGGAGCGGTGCCGGAGGCGGTGCAGGGAACGGGCGGGGTCTACCGGTTCAAGGACGGGCGCGAGGTCCAGGACCACGTGTACGCGACCTTCGAGTACCCGCAGGGGCGCACGGCCACCTTCTCCGCCATCGAGTCCAACGCCTTCGAGAACTACTACGAGATGTACATGGGCACGAAGGGCACCCTCATCATGCGCGCGGAGACGGATGCGCTGTTCTACCCCGAGGGTGACGCGGCCCATGCCACCGCGGTGGAGGTCGCGGCCAAGACCAGCGGGGGAGCCGCCCTCGACGCTTCGGAAAGCAAGCCGGCCTCGCAGACCTCGACCGGACCCGCCCCCGCGAGCGGCGGCGGCGAGAGCGCGGAGCGTGGGATCGCGTCGCGCAACGAGGTCTCACGTTGGGCCGCCGCCATCCGCACCGGCGCTCCGCTCCTGTGCGGCCCGGAGAAGGCGATCCATTCCGCCCGGGCCTGCATCGTCGCCAACGAGGCCCTCCAGAAGAACGAACGGCTGAAGGTGTGAGGCCGGAGCGCGAGTGATGGCCATGCGTCTGGCCGTGCCCAAGGGGGCGCAGCACCGGACGAAGGGAGAGTTCGTCTACCGCACGTTGCGCGACGCCATCGTGAAGTGCGAGCTCTCGCCGGGGGAGCGGCTCGTCATCGACGACCTGGCGCGCCGCCTCGCCGTCAGCTCGATCCCCGTCCGCGAGGCGCTCCAGCTCCTGCAGTCCGAAGGCCTGGTGCTCATGGTCCCGCACGTCGGGGCCACCGTCGCGCCGATCTCGCGGGAGTCGGTCACCGAGGTCTTCACGGTCATGGAAGGGCTGGAGAGCGTGGCCGCCCGCGCCGCGGCCGAGCGCGCGACTCGGGAGGACTTTGACGCGCTCCAGGAGATCGTCGCCCTCATGGACCGCGCCCTGGCCACCGATGCGCACGAGCACTGGGCCGAGCTCAACACCCGTTTCCACGCCACCATCAGCCGGCTCACCGCCATGCCCACGCTGCAGGACATGATGGAGCGCGTCCTCGATCGCTGGGACCGCGTGCGGCGCTTCTTCTTCACGGGCGTCCTCGTCCATCGGGCCCAGCAGGCGCAGAAGGAGCACCACGCCCTGCTCGAAGCCATGAGGAGCCAGGACTGGGAGCGCCTGCAAGAGACCATCCGCGCGCACAACCGCGGGGCATTGGCCGACTACATGGCCTTCCTGGAGTCCCGTCCCGTGCAGGGTTGACCGCTCCTTCCGCGGCGGATCCGGGGTATCGGCGTGTCGCCACCTTGCGGACGCCGGAGGACTTCCGCGCGCACCTGGACAAGATCGGCATCCGGCTCGGGTTCGATGCCGAGCTCGCCTCCGGCGCGTCGTCGCCGCTCGGACGGCCCATCGACGTGGACGGAGTCCGCGTCGGCAACCGGTTCTGCATCCTGCCCATGGAGGGCTGGGACGGGACGCGCGAGGGGCAGCCGAGCGAGCTGACCGAGCGGCGTTGGCGCCGCTTCGGGATCAGCGGAGCCAAGCTCATCTGGGGCGGGGAAGCGGTCGCGGTGCGGCCGGAAGGCCGCGCCAACCCGAACCAGCTGCAGATCGGCACCCAGACGCAGAAGGGCCTGGCCCGGCTGCGCGAGCATCTCGTCGGCGCGCACCGCGAGCGTTTCGGTCCCCAGGCCGACTCCGACCTCTACGTCGGCCTGCAGCTCACCCATTCCGGCCGCTTCGCGCGGCCCTGCCTGAAGGATCGGCCGGAGCCGCTCGTGGCCTACGCCCATCCCGTCCTCGACCGCCGGTTCCCGGGCGGCGTGCGGCTCCTCAGCGACGACGACCTCGACCGTCTCGTCGACGATTTCGTGCGCGCCGCGAAGCTGGCCCATGGCGCGGGGTTCCAGTTCGTCGACTTCAAGCATTGCCACGGCTACCTCGGCCACGAGCTGCTCAGCGCGCGCCGGCGCGCGGGGCGCTACGGGGGCGGGCTCCTCAACCGCACGCGCTTCCTGCGCGGCGTGATCGACGGGATCCGGGCCGCGGTGCCCGGCCTCGGGATCGCGGTACGCCTGTCCATCTTCGACACCGTGCCCTACGGCAAGGATCAAGGCGGCCGCGGGGTGGCGGAGGCGAGCAGCGACGGCTACGACTGCGCGTTCGGCCTGCTCGTGGACGACGACCTCGACCCCGCGCTCGCCGACGCGCGCGCGCTGCTGCGCGTGCTCGAGGAAAAGGGCGTGCGCTGGATCTGCACGAGCGCGGGCAGCCCCTACTACAACCCCCACGTGCAGCGCCGCGCGCTCTTTCCGCCTTCGGACGGCTATACCCCGCCGGAGGATCCGCTCTGCGGGGTGGCCCGTCAGATCGAGGCCACGGCGCGCCTCAAGGCCGACTTCCCGCGTCTCGTGTTCGTGGGGTCCGGCTACAGCTATCTGCAGGAGTGGCTGCCGCGCGTGGGCCAGCACGCCGTGGCCAAGGGAATGACCGACCTCGTGGGCCTGGGACGGATGGTGCTCTCCTATCCCGACCTGCCCGCGGACGTGCTCGAGGGCCGGACCCTGCGCCGCAAGGCCATCTGCCGGACATTCAGCGATTGCACCAGCGGGCCCCGGCGGGGACTCGTCTCCGGCTGCTTTCCCCTCGATCCGTTCTACACCGCTCATCCCGACGCGAAGCGGCTGCGCGAGGCAAAGGCGGCCCTGGCGTGAGCACGGCCGCGGCCGCCGCCCGGCCACTGGCGACCCGCGATCAGACGGTCGCCGTGAGCGTCGCCTTCCTCGCCCTCTTCGCCATCG
>QHVP01000181.1 GCA_003222295.1 Acidobacteriota bacterium
CATGCTTGCCCTTGCCCGCGGCGGCGGCCAGGAGCGTCTCGCGGTTCTGCGCCGTCAGGTGCGGCGCGAGAAGGCGGACCGTCGTCGGACTGAGCTGACCGTCGATCAGCATCGGCACGATCGCCGGAAACAGACGCGCCGCGCGCCCGGCCTTGATCCGATTGTAGGCGGCGTCTTCCGAGAGGCGGAGCACCGCCTGGCAATACGAGAACATCGACTGGTATCCGGCGCCCTCGTAGAGCCGCCGGGCATCGAACTCGGCCAGGTGCACGATGAAGGCCGCGGTGGCTTCGCGTTCGCGGCCGGCAAGGTGGGCGAGCTCGGCGGTGAGCGCGTGGTCCGTAAGTGAAGCCGCGTGAATCATCACCACCATGATGCCCCCGAGGCGTGCCAGGGAAGGACCGATCGCGGGAAGAGATCATTGAGGAATTATCAATTCGACCTGAGAGTACCCGTTCCAGAACGGGTGAACTCTCAAAACACAGAAGTGTCAAGTGTCAGGTGTAGGAACGTCCCTTACCCGAACTCCGGCCCGAAGATCGCCCACTGCCGCGAGGGATGTCCCGGCGGCCGCGACGCGCGGAACATGCGGATGAGCGGTCGTTGCACCGCGAAGCCCATCGCCTCGAGCATGGCCCGCCAGTCCGTGCGCTCGGCGGGCACGTCGAGCACCACGCGACCGCCGGGCTCCGCGTGCATGGCCGCGGACACGAGCGCCCGTGCCGCGGCCGCGTCGCGCGCGACCACGGGGCCGATCTGCCTCGAGCGCGAGCCGCGGCGGCCGAAGCAGTAACCCACGATGGCGCCCGCGTCATCGATCCGGCACAGGGCCGGTGCCTGCCGCGCCGCCCAGCGCAGCAGGTCCGCGCGATCGGCGCCGAACACCTGGCGATCGACTTCGAGAATGCGATCGAGATCGCGGGCGTCGATGGCACGGATGCTGGCCACGTCCGTCCGCGGCGGGGCGGGGCGGCCGTTGGCGACGGGACCCGCCGCTTCGACCCGGAGCAGCCGACTGGTCTCCACGAATCCGAGGCGCGCGTAGACGCCCTGGCCATGCGGCGTGGCATCGAGGCCGACCGCGCTCAGGTCCGTGAGGCGATCGAGCACGCCTAGCACGATCTGCGTCCCGATGCCGTGACCGCGCGCCTCCGGATCCACCAGGATCATGCACACCCACGCGAGGGCCGACCCGTAGCACACCGCGCCCCCGCTGCCGATCACGCGGCCGTCGCGGACGGCGGCCACGAAGCGACCGGGGTTGCCTTCGAGAAGGAAGCGCCAGTCCTCGCCCGTCTGGTTCCATCCCGCGGCCGCGGACAAGCGCAGGCCGTCGGGAACGTCGTCCGGGGTCATCACGCGGAGGGCGACCGGCTCCGCGTCGCGCGTCACCGCCGCCCGCCGCGCGTCACCGCCGCCTCAGCTCTTGATCCCCAGGATCCGCGCCGCGTTGTCGTGGTAGACCTTCTTCAGGATGGAGTCCGGCAGTCCCAGGCCGTAGATGCGCCAGCGGCCCTGCGGCGGGATGGCCGCGGGCGCGTAGTCGAAGTACTCGTCCTCCGTCTCCAGGAACCGGAAGTAGATCTCGTACAGCTCGTCCTTGAAGACCTGCTGCGGGTAGTTCTCGCCGTCCGGCGGCGGCACCGCGTCCGTGCCGAACAGGATCCGGTCCTGGTAGCGGTCGAAGAACTTCCGCGCCGTGCGCGGCTGGCGGCCCAGCTCGCCGATGCGCGCCCCGATCTCGACCGTCGTGTTGGGGAACCGGTCGAGGGTCTCGCTCACGAAGGCGAGGTTCTCCGCGTCGTGACCGACGTGATGCAGGATGAACTGGGTGCCGGGGTGGCGCGCGAGCATGCGGTCGCGGGCGGCCAGGATCTCCGCGTTGCTCGGGAAATCGTGGTCGTGAAACGACCAGTCGGGGTGGTGGCCCAGCTCGTCGTAGCGCTCGTTGAAGCGGTCGATGGGAAGGAAGAAGGCCTCGGGGTCCGAGACGTGGATGGAGACGGGGAGGCCGACCCGGCCGCAGGCGTCCCACATCGGGTCGAAGCGCGGGTCGTCGACCTTCACCAGGGGCCCGGAGGTGAGGTTCTCGCGCAGGAAGAGGCCGAGCGTCTTCAGGACCTTCACGCCGTGCGCGCCCGCCCTCTTGGCCTTCTCGATCTCGTCCGCCTGCGCCTGCGCATAGCCGGGCTGGTTGGTGCGCGCCCACATCGGCTCCGTATAGGTCAGGAACCGTCCGGGCACGGCCTGGTCGAAGCGCTGGATCGAGGCCGCCAGAGCCGGCCCGGTGCCGGCGGTCAGGTTGCACATGATCTGCACGTTCTTGCGGTCCATGACGGGCAGGAGGTCCGGCGGCGCGGCCAGGAACTGGATCGTCTCCGTGCCCTTGAGTCCGCCCGACCACGACAGGTGCGTGTGGACGTCGATCACGGGGAACCGCGCGCGGGCGACCTTGTGCTCCTCGACGTGCAGCATGCTGCGGGGCTGGAAGTCCTTCAAGGCGAGCTCGCCCGTGCCGGGAGAGGGAGAGGGCGCGGCCGCCGGCGGCGGAGCGGGGGCGGTCGAAGGCGTCCGCGCCTGGCTCGGCTCCGCGCCCGCGCGCGCGAAGGGAAGGAGCGCGCCCGCGCCGCCCGCGGCCACGCGGGCCAGCCACTGCCTGCGGCCTGTTCTCATGAGGACCTCCGAGAGACGACGTTACCGCGGATGCCGGCTCAGGATACGGTGGACCTGGCGCGTGAGGGCGAGCGCCTGCTCGAATGGGCGCAGCCACATGTTGCGCCCGAACATCACGCCGGTGGCGCCCGAGTCCATGTACAGGGCGACCTTGCGCAGCACGGCCGCGTCGTTGTCCTGCTTCACGCCCCCCGAGAAGAGGACCATCACACGGCCGGCGGAGCGCACCACGCGCCGCAGCCGGTCCGGGGGGGCCTCCTTCAGTGAACGATACGGCTCGGGACAGCGCTCGTTGTCCTCCTCGGGCTCGTGCAGCTTGACGAGGTCCGCGCCCAGCTCCTCCGCCACGCGCGCCGCGTAGTCCTGTGCGTAAAGGGTCCCCTTGCCGCCCCGGGCGTTGATGGCCCGCCCGCGCGGATAGGCCCACATCACGACCGGCATGCCCAGCCGCTCGCAATCGTGGCGGACCTTCTGGAAATCGCGGATCCCCACGTCTTCGCGCGGCGATCCCACGTACAGCGTGAAGCCGACGGCATCGGCGCCCAGCCGCACCGCGTCCTCCACGCTCGCGCTGAGGGACGAGACGGCGTCCCCGTCGTCGGCGATGTTGGTCTTGCCGTTGAGCTTCAAGATGAGGGGGATCCGGCCCGCGTACTCCTTCATGTACTTGTCGGCCAGGCCGATCCCGAGCGCGATCGCGGAGTAGTCGCCCTCCACCGCGAGGCGGAACTGGAAGTCGGTATCCACGGCGGCCGGGTTCGGAAAGAAGTCGGCCGGCCCATGTTCAAGTCCCTGATCGAGGGGCAGGACGGCCAGGGTGCCGTTGCGCGGCCCGTGGCCGTACAGCATCCTCCACAGACGAACCCGCTTGCCGTGCGAGACGGAAAGGCTGGCCAGTGAAGGCCCCGCCGCCGTGGAAGGGGGCTTCGCCACCGCTCGCAAAATGGATTGACTCTTTCGTTTCATTTCGATAACCTTCAGACGCTTTCTTTTTATAGGGATCGTCCCTTCGATGTCAAACCGGCCTGATACCTCCGCATGGCGCTTCCGGCGCCCCACTCCGTGACCCCGGCCGCCGAAGTCGATTCCCGGCTGCGTGGATCCGTCGACGATTGGCTTGCCTTCCTCGGTGGCCGCTCCGTGGAGGTGGCCCGCCTCCTGGGCGCCCGGCCCGAGGAGCAGGACCGGGCCGGCTATCGTCACACGCTTCGCGAGATCAGCCAGCAGCCCCTGACGTGGCTGGAAACCGCGGAGGGGGTGCCGGCCCGGCTGCCCGCGATCGCGGCCGCCCTCGCGCACGTGACCGGAGAGGGCCAGCCCGGCACGATCGTGTTCACGGGCTCGGGCAGCTCCCTCTACGCGGGCGAGTGCCTGTCGCCGGCCCTCCAGGCCAAGCTGCGCGTCCCCGTGCACGCGGTGGCGGCGGGCGAAGTCCTGACCCACCCCAGCGGATGGCTGCCGCCTGCGGGCCCGTGCCTTCTCGTCTCGCTCGCCCGCTCCGGCAACAGCCCGGAGAGCTGCGGCGTCCTGGACTCGCTGCGTGACTCGGAGGTTCGACATCTCGTGATCACGTGCAACGGGGCCGGCCGGCTGGCCACGAGCTACAACGACGATCCGCGCGTCACCACCGTCGTCCTCAACGACAAGACCTGCGACCGCAGCCTGGTCATGACCAGCAGCTTCACGAACATGGTCCTGGCCGGGCAGATCCTGGGACAGGCCCGGGACGCGGCCGGCTACCGCGCGCGCGGCGCGACGCTCGCTCGCCTGGGCGCGGAGCTCCTCCTGCGCTACGCGGATCCGCTCGCGCGCCTGGCCCGCGCGGAGTATCGTTCGGCCGTCTATCTCGGCAGCGGATGCCGCTACGGCTCCGCGCGCGAGAGCGCCCTCAAGATGCTGGAGATGACGGCGGGCGAGGTGACCACGTTCCCGGAGACGTACCTGGGCCTGCGCCACGGGCCCATGGCCGCGGTGGATCAGGGCGCGCTGGTCGTCTGCTTCCTCTCCGCCGACCCGGTGGTCCGCGCCTTCGAGGTGGACCTCATTCGCGAGCTCGACCGCAAGAAGCTCGGGGCGGCGAAGGTCATCGTCGGTCACGACGTGCCCGCCGACCTGGGGGGCTCCGGGGACCTGGTCGTGGACCTCCCCGGCCTGGAGGCGGTGAGCGACGAGGCGGCTCCCGTCCTGGACGTCCTCGTCGGCCAGCTCCTCGCCTTCTTCCGCTGTCTCACCATCGGCCTTCGCCCCGACATGCCTTCCGACGACGGCGTGATCAGCCGCGTCGTGGAGGACTTCGCCATCCACCGCCGGGCCTGATCGCCTCCGCGGGATGAAGCGGGTCCTCGTCGTGGGCGAGATCAACGTGGACCTGATCCTCCAGGGGGCGCACGCCTTGCCCACTCCGGGCAAGGAGGTCCTGGTCGACGACGTCGTCCTGACCCTGGGCAGCGCGTCCGCGATCTGCGCGATGGGGCTGGCGCGGCTGGGCACGCCGGTGGCCTTCCTGGGCAGGGTGGGAACGGATCCCTGGGGTGAGTTCTGCCTGGACGTCATGCGCGCGGCCGCCATCGACGTCTCGCGCGTGATGGCGGAGGCGAAGATCAAGACGGGCCTGACCGTATCGGTCACCTCGCCGCGCGATCGCGCGCTCGTGTCCTACCTGGGCTCGATCCGCGACCTGCGGGCGGAGGACGTTCCCGACCGCGCCTTTCGCGGCTTCGACCACCTTCACGTGTCGTCCTACTTCCTGCAGGAAGGCCTGCGCCCCGGGATCCGGGGACTCTTCGCGCGCGCACACGCGGCCGGGCTCACCACCTCTCTCGATCCCGGGTTCGATCCCAGCGAGCGTTGGGATCCGGACATCGTGGCCACCCTGGCCGAGACCGACCTGTTCTTTCCGAACGAGGTCGAGGTGGCGGCGATCGCGCGCAGTCCGGACGTCGCGGACGCGCTGCGACGGCTCGAGAACGGCCGCACGCGCGTCGTGGCGAAGCTCGGGGCCCGGGGCTGCATCACCCTCGAGGACGGCCGTCCCCTCGCCGTCCCCGCCTTCCGCATCGATCCCGTGGACACCACCGGCGCCGGCGATTCCTTCGACGCGGGCTTCCTGCATGCGTGGCTGCGCGGGATGCCCTTGCTCGACTCCCTGCGCTGGGGCGCAGCCTGCGGCAGCCTGTCCACGCGCGGGCTCGGTGGCACGGGACGGCAGGCGGACGTCGCCGAAGTCGAGCGGCTGGTCGCCTCCGCCTCGTGATCACCGTCGGCGGGTTCAACACTTCCGTCGACAAGACCCTCGAGCTCGACCTCCTGCGGCCGGGCAAAGTGCATCGCGTGCGGCGCGTGCAGTCCTGGCCGGGCGGCAAGGGGCTGCATGTCGCGCTCACGGTGGCCGCGCTGGGGGAGCCGGTGCGCCTGGTCGGACTGATCGACGCGTCGCACCGAAGCGAGTTCGAAGACGCGCTGGGCGCGCGCGGGGTCGCGTTCGTCGGCGTGGAGACGAAGGGTGCCTTGCGCACGTGCCTGGCCGTGCGCGACCAGGGCGGCGCGCGGATCACCGAGATCCTGGAGCCGGGCCCCGAGCTCGACCCCGCGACCCGTGACGAGCTGCGTTCCCGCTTCCTGAGCCTCGCCCGTGACTCCGCCCTCGCCGTCCTCTCCGGCTCCGCCCCGCCCGGCTTCCCGGATGGCGCGTACGGCGAGCTCGTCGGGTCCCTGCGGGAGGCGGACGTGCGCTGCCTGGTCGACGCGAGCGGAGGACGGCTGCGCCTCGCCGTCGAGGCCCGGCCGTTCCTCGTCAAGCCCAATCGAGAGGAGGCGGAAGCCCTTTCCGGCCAGGCCATCGACGGGCCTCCGGCGGCGGCGCGCGTGGCGCGTGCGCTGGCCGCGCGCGGCGTCGAGATGCCGGTCGTCTCCCTCGGCGCGGCGGGCGCGGTGGCGGTGTACGAAGGACGCGCCGCCCACGCGTGGGTCTCCGTGCCTGGCGCCGCGCATCCGGTCGGCTCCGGCGACTGCCTGCTCGGCGGCCTGGCCGTCGGGCTCGCACGCGGGGACGTGGCCGTCGCCGTGCTGCGCCTGGGCGTCGCCTGCGGCGCCGCCAACGCGCTCCGCCCGGAGACGGGATGGGTGCGCCGCGAGGACGTCGACGCGCTGCGGCCGCAGGTGGCCAGCGCCTGGATCGACCCGTGATCGGACGCTACCGATGGTGGATCGGGACGCTCCTCTTCCTGTCCACCGTCATCAACTACATCGACCGGCAGACCCTGAGCGTCCTCGGTCCCCATCTGAAATCGGAGTTCGGATGGACGAACGAGAAGTTCGCCTGGATCATCATCGCCTTCCGCCTCGCCTACACGGTGATGCAGCCGGTCTCCGGACGGCTCCTCGACCGCTTCGGCACGCGCAACGGCCTCACCCTGGGCGTCCTCTGGTACTCGATCGCGGCCATGCTCACCTCGCTGGCCACGGGCCTGCGCAGCTTCTGCGGGCTGCGCTTCCTCCTCGGGGTGGGCGAGGCGGCGAACTGGCCGGGCGCGACCAAGGCGGTCGCGGAGTGGTTCCCGCGGCGCGAGCGCGGATGGGCGGTCGCCCTTTTCGACAGCGGCTCGTCCTTCGGAGCGGCCATCGCGTCGGTGCTGGTGCCTTTCCTCTACGTGTGGGCTGGCGGCTGGCGGCCCGCGTTCCTGATGACGGGGACGCTCGGGTTCCTCTGGCTGATCGCCTGGCGCCGCAGCTACTACCCGCCGGAGCTTCACCCGCGGCTCGGTGAGCAGGAACGCCGCGAGATCCTCGAGGACCGCGCGCGGGAAGGCGACGTGCCGGCGGCGGCCGGCGATGCGGCCGCCCCGCCTGTCGGCGTCGGCGCCCTGCTCGCGCGCCGTCAGACCTGGGGCGCCATCGCCGCTCGCGGCCTCACCGATCCCGTCTGGTTCATGATCACGGACTGGTTCGCGATCTACCTCGTGGGCCGCGGATTCCGGCTCGAAGAAACCGCGCTGGGTTTCTGGGTCCCCTTCCTGGCCGCCGACCTCGGCAACTTCTTCGGCGGCGGCGTGTCCAGCGCGCTCATCCGCCACGGCTGGAGCGTGGGCCGGGCGCGACGCTTCCTCATCGTGGCCGGCGGATTCGGTGTCCTCGCGCTGATCCCCGCCGCCCTCTCCACGCGGTTCCTGGTGCTGGTGGCCTGTTTTGCCCTGGCGACGTTCTCGTACGCGGTGATGTCCACCATGGCGCTCGCGCTGCCGGCGGACCTCTTCGAGAGCCGCGCCGTCGCGTCCGTGGCGGGCATGGCCGGAGCGGCCGCGGGCGGGGGGACCCTGCTTTCGACCTACCTCATCGGGATCGTCGCCGACCGCTTCTCCTTCACGCCGATCCTGATCGTGGCCAGCCTCGTGCCCCTGGTCGCGGCCGCGCTGGTGGTGGCGCTGGTGCGCAACAGCGAGGACTCGGGCCGCGGCGTGCTGAAGGTGATCTAGAGTGGCGAGACCGCGACTCGTCGTCCTCGCGCCCGGCGCGCTGTTCCGATCGTTCTTCGACGAGGCGCGGCAGCGCCGGCTGGATCGTTCGTACCGGTGGACGCGGGCCCGCTCATCACGACCTGGGACAGTCCGAGGTTCGGCGAGGACCTTCTCCGCATCGCGCCGCGCCTGCGCGTGATCGGCCATTGCGGGGGCGAGGTCAAGGGCCGCTTCCCGGAGACGCTCTTCTCACGCCTGACCATCACGAACGCGCCCGCCCCCATGGCCCGTCCGGTGGCGGAGCTGGCGGTGGCGTTTCTCCTCTATTCCGCACGCCAGGTGGATGGTTATCGCGAGACCTTGCGCCGGCCTTCGTACGCGATCTACGCCCGCCTGCACCGGGACGGGGCGGGGGCCGAGACCCTTCACGGGCGCACGATCGGCCTCCTGGGCCTTGGCCAGATCGGCCGCCGCATCGCCGCGCTGCTCGCGCCTTTCGGGCCGCACCTCCTGGTCCACGACCCCTACGTGGCCGCGCGCGAGATCCGCCGGGCCGGGGGCACGCCCGCGTCGTGGCGCCAGATGCTGCCCCGCTCGCGGGACCTCGTGCTGGCCGCGGCCCTGACCGAGCGCACGCGCGGTCTGGTCGACGGCCCCGCCCTGGCCCGCCTTCCGGATGGCGCCACCGTCATCAACGTCGCTCGGGGCGGGCTGGTCGACCTGCCCGCGCTCACGCGCGAGGTGCGTTCGGGGCGGCTGCGCTGCGCGCTCGACGTCACCGATCCCGAGGAGCCGCTGCCGCCCCGGCATCCGCTGCGGCGGGCACGGGGCGCGATCCTCACCCCTCACGTCGGCGCCGCCCAACGAGAAGTCCGCCGCGCGATCGCGAGCCTCGTGCTCGACGACCTGGAGCGCTTCTTCCGCGGGTGGCCCGTCCGCAATCGCGTGACCCCTTCCATGTTGAGGAGGATGACGTGAAGCTCAGCTTCTCGACCCTCGGCTGTCCGGCCTGGCCCCTGCCCGCGGTGATCGACGCCGCCGGACGCCTGGGCTACGACGGCGTGGAGCTCCGATTCCTCGAGGGCGATGACGCGCTGTGGGCGCGTCCGGAGCTGACCGGCGCGGGCCTGCGCGAGTCGACGTCTCGCCTGCG